>NZ_JBLBUE010000220.1:0-4841 GCF_047290655.1 Alteromonas sp. AMM-1
CCAACATCTTCGCATTTAGGTAGCGGAGAGACTGCAACGGTAAACGTGTCTTTGGCCACACGTATTCCCTACATCATTATCGGACCGGACACCGCCTTGGTTCAACGCACCGACGTAAGCAAAGAGGTAACTATTCAATGAGTATCATGTTAGGCACCACGATTTATTCTATGACCAACGAATGGCTTGCCGGTCAATTCACACTTCCTCAATTAATCGATGAAGTGGGACGTCGTAAGCTGGGCCCAGGTCTAGAGCTAATCGGTTTTCAGAACTTGCGCGGTTTTCCAAACAAGGTCGACAAACAGGACTTAAAGGTCTTTCTCGATGCGGTTGAACGCAATGAGCTCACGCTGACTTCACTGGCGGGCAATGCCGATATCGCGTTAAATCCAGCGAAGTGGATGGACACCGATCAATCCGTTGAGTACATGCGGCCACAAATCGAAATGGCTGGCGAACTGGGATTCCCGGTAATGCGTATTCAAATTGGCTTAACACCAGAAGTACTAACAAAGCTGGAACCGATCGCAGCCAAAGCCAAGGTAAAACTGGGCATGGAAGTGCACGCTCCGGAAGGCCCGAATACCCCTAAAGTACTGGCAACGCGTGAAGTGTATGAAAAAATCGACTCTGAATACCTGGGTTTCGTGCCGGACTTTAGTTCGTGTATGCGCGCCATTCCACCTGGGATGATGGACAAACTTGGGCAAGTTGGCCTTTCAGAGGCAGGAAAGCAACTGATTAATCAGCACTGGGAATCAGATGGTCATCCCTTCCAGCGCTACATGGCTTTTGCAGAGCAGGCCCGTGCGCAAGGCGAACCTGAACTACCTATTTCACAGGCAAAACTGATCTTTACTATGTTCGGCAGACAGCAGCCTGAAGAGTGGGCAGATATTCTGGATCGCACAGTACACATTCACGGCAAATTCTATGAAGTGAATGAGGAGTGCACTGATTCTCCGTCGATTGATTACCACCGTATTCTGCCTGTGTTTGCTAAAGCAGGCCGCACCATTAGTATGTCCAGTGAATGGGAAGGTCATGCTTTCTGGGATGCCGATGAAGTATGTGCGTTTGAAATGGTGCGCCGTCATCACAGAATGTGCGAACACATTTTAAACAAGTAACGCGTTGTCGAGCCTGCTTCAAACCCAACAGAAGCAGTGCTCAGCTCAGGCCTGCCGCACAGTGCCCGTGCGTTGCAGGCCTTTTTCAATTTATACGCTACTGAAGTTTACTCACTTCCATTGAAGATGTCGCGAACAGGGACTTACTGGTGATTAACCGCAGACAATTCTTAAAAAGTAGTACCGCATTCAGCCTGATGAGTTTCCTTCCGGCCTTTGCATCAAAAGCCAATACGCTACCCCGCTATGATGGCGACTGGCAGACACTGTTTAACGATCAGGATTTAAAGGGTTGGAATATTTTCGATGAGCAGTCTGCCTTAAGTAACACCAGTAAACTCGTTAATGTTCAAAATGGCATCATTCATATTCTGGCACCGGAGACCTATTCAGACACTACTTCCCCATTTGGCTATATTGCTACGGAAAACGCCTACAGTAACTATCACTTAAGTCTGGAGTTTAAATTTGGTACCACCCGTTATGACCCGAGACGTCTTGCTAAACGCAATAACGGCGTTTTGTATCATCTCGATCCGAATGTGAATAAAATTTGGCCAAATGGCGTAGAGTTTCAGTTACAGGAAAGTGACATGGGCGACGCAATTCTTATCAATGCGCAATGCTGGCCGGGCGCCGATCTGGGCGGTACGCCAGCATGGCCCAATCAAGTACCGGTTAATCCTAAACCTGTAATGACAACACCACCTGAGCCACGCAGAGATATAGAACGGCAAAGAGTGATAAAAAACGGGAACTTTGAGCGTGAATTTGAGTGGAACAAAATAGAGATAATCGCCATCAACGATAAAGTAGCGCATCTGGTTAATGGCCGGATCATTAACACCTTGTTCGACATTCGAGTTCAGCGCAGTGACAACAGAAATGCGTTCACTCCTTTGACCAGCGGACGTATCGCATTAGAAATTGAAGCGGCAGAGGCAATGTTCAGAAATATTCGAATCAGACAAATTGCCGTTTAATTTAATATTTCTGAAGTCCTGAGTCTGAACGTGTTGTGTACTTCAGACTCTGAGTGAACAAATTAAAGTAGTCAGATCACATAAAGTAGCTAATCAGCCTCAACCTCTATCCCCAACTGCGCCAGCAATTCGTGCTGCTGCCACTGAGTGATTTTGATACCGGTGACATCCACCCTGCGAATATCCAGGCCCACTAAGTCACAATGACGTAAATCGGCGTTTTGCAGTTGGCACTGATACCAGCTTTCCGGAGAGAATTCCCCCCGGGATAGATCAGAACCCTGCAAACTGGCACCACTAAGATTTGCCTCGGTCCAGCGGTTCCCGGATAGCTTGCAGTCTTCAAGTCTGGCGCGCGACAGGTTGACGTAACTCAGGTTACAATCCGTAAACACAGCAGAACAGAAGAAGGTTTTGTGATTGATTTGATTGCTAAAACTTGCCTGAGAAAAATCCGCACCTTTAAGGTCGCACTGGTTAAATACTACGCCTAAGCAATCGGCCCCTTTAAAATTTACCATCGCCATTTTGCAATGCTCGAAGCGCGCGTCAGCTAATTTACTGAAACTAAAAGAGCAAGCGCCCTCTGCGCCCGGTTCCACAAAACTGCAATGCTCAAAAATCGCATCGGTTAAATCACACCGGTCAAACCGGCAACCAAGAAACTGACAGTGTGAATAATACTGTCCTGACAAATCCTGACCGGAAAAGTCAACGTGTTCAAATATTTCATTTTTCATTGTGTACAACTTGAATAAGTAGCGGTGCTTCGATGAACACCGCCAATACAAACATTAAATCAGCCCTTTGGCCAGTTGCGATGCGGCGTAATCTGCCGCTCTGGCGGTAAGTGCCATATAGGTTAACGACGGATTCTGACACGCAGAAGAGGCCATTGCCGCGCCATCGGTAACAAACAAATTGGGCACATCGTGGGCCTGATTATACCCGTTTAACACTGACGTATTGGGATCGCGCCCCATTCGCGCGCCACCCATTTCATGAATGGCGGAGCCGCCTGGGTTTGGCCGGTCTGAACCGAACAACACTTTACCGCCCGCCGCGGTGACCATTTTAGCCGCTTCTTCCTTCGCAGCTTTGAGCAACCTGTGTTCATTTTCGCTAAACGAAAAATGAATTTGCAGTTGCGGGAAGCCATCAGCATCGGTCCTCGAAGGGTCCAGGGTGATATGATTTTCGGCTCGAGGCAAACACTCGGCGAAACTGGTTAGCACAAACTTCCAATCGCCCGGCCCTTGCAAGTCGTTGGCAAAGTCTTCGCCAATACCTGCTTGCTTGTAGCCGCGAGACCACCCAGCGCGATAGGCTCCGCCCTGATAGGAGAATCCGCGGGTATAGCCTTCTTCCGGTTTGTCTAAATTCACAAACCGCGGGATCACCACGCCGGTAGGCCGGTTACCGTAGTAATAACGGTCGTTAAAGCCGGGAATAACCGACGCCACGCCAACGGTACTGGCGTGATCCATAATGTATTTACCCAACACACCACTGCTGTTGGCCAACCCGTTTGGAAACGCCTCAGACGTTGACCGCAGCAATAAGCCTACCGAGTTAAACGCCCCCGCACACAAAAACACCAGTTTACTGTGGTAAGTGGTGGTTTGGCGGGTTTGGGTATCGAGCACTTCCACGCCGCTAATGCGATTAGATGCGTTATCGTGAATCAGGCGCGACGCCATACTGTTGGTGAGCAGGGTTAAATTACCGGTTTTCTGTGCGGCGGGTAGTGTACTGCTTTGAGTACTGAAATACGCACCGAATGAACAGCCCCGTGAACAAATAGAGCGGTTCTGACATGGCGCACGGCCCTCGTCCAGCTTGCCTTCAGTCAGGTTTGCCGTTCGTCCAATGGTGAGCCTGCGTTCAGGAAAATGTGCAGCAATTTGCTCGCGCATGTATTGCTCAACCACATTGAGCGCCATCGGCGGCTGAAACTCACCGTCGGGTAATTGTGGCAAACCTTCCTTGGCCCCGGAAATTCCAACAAACTGTTCAACGTGATCATACCAGGGCGCTATATCCTTATAGCGAATGGGCCAGTCGGTGCCATGACCGTCATTGGCATTGGCGCTAAAGTCATAGTCACTCCAGCGATAGCACTGCCTGCCCCACATGAGCGATTTCCCGCCCAGGTGATAACCCCTAATCCAGCGAAACTGGCTGTCGCCCGGTGTTTGGTAAGGCTGCGCTTTGTCGTCTACCCAATAGCTCTGGTTCCATTCGGTTAAATGGCCCGAGTGTTGTTGTACCGGGTAGTGCTCGTCGATATACGCCTGATCACCCTCACCGCGAAACGGCATTTCCCAGGGCGCGCGCATTTCATTTTTGTAACCGGTGCGGTGAGGTATGTTCTCGCCCCGTTCCAGCAACAGTACTTTTAAGCCTTTTTCGGTCAGCGATTTGGCCGCCCAGCCACCGGTGATCCCGGAGCCCACCACAATGGCATCGTATTGCATTTCACTACTCATGCGTATTTGACTCCTGTCCAGTCGGTGGAAAAGGCTTTGGGATTGTCACTAAGGGGCACATCCGGGTCGAAACGCCCTGGTACCAGCACGTATCGCAGTGCCTGACTCGCACCAATCTCAGAGGTAAAATACCCCACTACGATGAGCGCCTTCAGCGCTTTCCATGCGGCCAGTACATCGGGCATGGGCACGCCTCGTGGATGACTGAATGCAGCGGCATCAAGTGCCGTTAGTGC
>NZ_JBLBUE010000221.1:0-4832 GCF_047290655.1 Alteromonas sp. AMM-1
GGTTCTAATACACCACCGATACCCACACCGCCTGACAGATGCACGTTTTTACCGATTTGCGCACATGAACCTACGGTTGCCCAGGTGTCTACCATAGAACCTTCACCAACGTAGGCGCCGATGTTAACGTAAGAAGGCATTACCACCACGTTCTTACCTACAAACGAACCGGTACGGACGGCAGCTGGTGGCACAATACGCACGCCTTCGGCGGCGAATTGCTCAGCAGTATAATTCGCGTATTTTAGCGGAACCTTGTCGTAAAAACGGCTTTCTGCACCTTCCATTACGCCATTGTTATGCAAACGGAAGTAAAGCAGTACGGCTTTCTTCAGCCACTGATGCACAACCCATTCGCCGGCAATTTTCTCTGCTACACGCGCTTCGCCGCTGTTTAACAGGGCAATAGCATCGCTTACCGCTTGCTTAACGTTGGCAGGGGCGGCTGATGGAGTAATGTTCTCGCGGTCTTCAAAGGCCGCTTCAATAATGGCTTTTAATTCAGTCATGGTATGTTGATATCTTCAAGTTGATCAAGTTTAAACAATATGCGCTTTTTAAGCGCAGTCTGTTCTTCCGGCGTCAGGGCTTTACCTTGCTCATTACTGACGATAAACACGTCTTCGGCGCGTTCACCGATGGTGGCAATTTTGGCTAATTTTAATGTGAGTTTACAATCGACAAAAGCATGGCCTACTTTTGCCAAAATTCCAGGCGCATCCAGTGCTTCCAACTCTATCAGGGTGGCATCGTCCTGTGCCGAATAAAAACGCACCTTTACCGGTACGTTTAGTTGCTTGTGCTGACGCGATAGTTTACGCGTATTTGTATGGCTTCTGCCAGGTTTTAATAATTGATCGGCAATCGCCGCTTCAATAGAACGCATTCGGGACTCACTGTCGATACGCGAACCGTCGTTTTCCAGAATTAACATGCTGTCAAATACCTGCCCGTCGCGGGTGACCGCAATATGCGCATCGCGAATCGTGCAGTTGCGACTATCCAGCACTGAAGCAACCTGTGCAAACAGCGCTGGGCGGTCCTTACCGTACAACAGTAATTCTGTTCCACCTTTGGCAATGGTATTGTTGGTTTTGATCAGCATGATCGTATCGTCTTCACCCGGCTTAAACGAGAGAATTTCCTGGGAATGCCAGGCAATTTGCTCCGGACGGAAGCGGGCAAAATAGTCGTCTTCAAAGCGTGACCATAAAGCAACCAGTGCATCATTGCTAACACCTTGATTCAATAGCAAGGCGAGTGCTTTTTCTTTGTGTTGCTCGACGCGCTCCTGCATTGTAATGCCACATTGCAAACCGTTGTCTAATGCTTTTTGGGTCATCAGGTATAGCTCTCTGAGCAGCGAAGATTTCCAGTCGTTCCACAGGTTGTCATTCGTTGCGCGAATATCTGCAAGAGTTAGCGCATAGAGTAAATTGAGATGATTATGGCTGCGTACTGCGGTTGCAAAGTCATTCACAACATCAGGATCGTAAATGTCGCGGCGCTGCGCTACTACCGACATCAGCAGGTGGTGTTCTACTAACCAGGCGATCAGTTCAGCGTCAGTTTCATCAATATGATGGGCCTTGCAAAATTCTGCTACGTCTCTGGCTCCCAGCGTTGAGTGATCGCCGTTACGACCCTTGGCGATATCGTGGAAGATAGCGGCGATATACAGTAACTCGGGTTTATCTAATTCTTTTACAATTCGGCCGCAACGCGGGAATTCTATATTGCTGGCTGAAAAATAATGATTAACGTGTTTAACCAGGCGATGGGTATGTTCATCAACAGTGTAGGCATGGAATAAATCGAATTGCATCATACCGACTATGTGATCCCACTGGGGCAGGTACGACTGCAAAATACCGTACTGATGCATGACGTCCCAGGCAAAATCAAAAAAGTGCGGATGTCTGAATAATTCGATGAGCTTCGCCCGGCAAGCATCTCGCTCAACGTAATAAGCACTTTGAAAACGTCGGCGTGCATTGCGTAGCTGTCGAATACAGTCTGTATCCAGGCCTACAGTGGCGGGGGTATCTGCTATTACCTTCAAAAAGTCTAAAATGGCCTCAGGCGTTGGGAAGACATTTTCGTGTACCGGCGAAATCCGCCCGTCAGATAAACAGAAGTCACTATTAATGGGCTGCTTATTGCGAATAGACTGATTGAGCATGTCATAACGAAAACGTTGCAGCAGTAATTGGTTTAGTTCGCTTACTCTTCTTACAGTGCGGAAAAAAGCCTTCATCATTTTTTCGACGGCGGTTTTGTTTTCCTCGCCATATCCCAGCATGCGCGCAACGTCGGTCTGATAATCGAACAACAAGCGGTTTTCACTGCGACCTGCCACAATATGTAAGGCAAAGCGAATACGCCACAATGCCATGCGGGATTCAATCAGTTCAGCGTGTTCCTGTTCGGTAAAATAGCCATGCCCAACCAGGTTCCACCCGTCGTATTCTTTAAAGTGTTTCTTAGCTACCCAGCCAATCGACTGAATGTCCCGTAAACAGCCTGGGTTTTCCTTTATGTTGGGTTCGAGGTTATAAGACGTACCGTTGAATTTTGCGTGACGGGCAAGCTGCTCTTCATATTTGGCTGTAAAAAAGGCCTGGCTAGTCCAACTACTTTTCACGTTTACAGCGTGCCACAGGTCGTTGAAAGTCTCGTTGCAACCGCATAATAACCGGCTTTCCACCAGGTTTGTGGCAATCGAAATATCGTCTTTGGCCAGCTTAACCGTTTCTTTAATTGTTCTTACCGACTGGCCTACGTCGAGGCGTATATCCCACAGTAACGTGATAAATCTGCCTACTTTTTCTTTTACCTCAGGTTTCAACGGCTTTTTGCTGACAATCAGCAGGTCGATATCAGAATAAGGCTGCAAATGACCCCGGCCATAACCGCCCACAGCGCACAGAGCCAGGTGTTTGATGTCGGTGAGTCCGTACAGTTGCCACAAGCGCTGAAGCAAACTATCGATGAAAGTAGCGCGCCCGGTTACCAGCGTATCAATGGGGGCCTGGTTAAAAGAAGACGTGAGCCAATCATAGCTGTTTTGCACTAAACCTTTTATGGTTTTTATATCGTCTACAGAATCCAGTGTTGATACGCTGTCACATAACTGTTGTAAATTCACTAGGCTACCCACTTGTTGACTTCAGGGTTAACTGCCAGGTAATGAAAATAGCCGTTGCGCTGACCTGGCAAGAAAAAGCCCGTAAACCGGGGGATTTACGGGCCGTAAAGTAACTAAGAATGATGATAAACGCGCTGGAGTGCTTCTTCTTCGCGAAGTGTCAGCACTTCAACGCCGTCTTCCGTTACCAATAAGGTATGCTCCCATTGAGCGCTCAGACTGCGGTCTTTAGTGACCACGGTCCACTGGTCAGGCAAAACCTTTGAATGTCGTTTGCCCGCATTCACCATCGGTTCGATAGTAAAGCACATTCCAGGCACCAATTCTTCACCAGTGCCAGGACGGCCATAATGCACGATTTGTGGTTCTTCGTGGAAGCCTGCACCAATACCGTGACCACAATATTCACGCACAATCGAATAGTCGTGAGCTTCTGCATGCGACTGACAAATGTGGCCAATATCGCCAAGGCGCATGCCTGGACGCACCTGTTGAATGGCTTTGTAAAGGCATTCCTGGGTTACGCGAATTAAGCGCTCAGCCATGATGCTGGGTTTCCCAACAATAAACATCTTGGAAGTATCGCCGTGATAGCCATCTTTAATCACGGTAACGTCGATGTTCACTATGTCGCCGTCCTTGAGCTTTTTATCAGACGGAATACCATGGCAAATCACGTAATTTACCGACGTACAAATCGATTTGGGAAATGGCGGATGCCCGTAGTTCAGCGGGGCCGGGATAGCCTGCTGCTGGTTAACTATGTAATCGTGACAAATCGTATTGAGCTCGTCAGTGGTTACCCCTTTTTTGACGTAATCGCCAATCATGGTGAGCACTTCTGCCGCAAGACGACCTGCGACACGCATTTTTTCGATTTCTTCAGCGGTTTTAATAATTGCAGCCACCCGAATCCTCTTTCATCTGGCAAATCATAAAAAATGGGATAATCCGCCCTGTTTGTTTTGATGAGGGCAGGTTAATGAACGGCTATGGTAACGAATACCGCTGCGCCTGTATAGTTGTACACGCTGTTATCCGTACAATTTGACCGGTTTTCTTGAGTCTTTTGAGGCTTTGTGGTATAAAGCGCGCGCTTTTGAAAATATCCGTATTTCGGATGTGGTTTCAGTGCTGTCACAGTGCTGCAACACTCAAGAGTATAAACTTAATTTAAACACACACATACACTGTTACTGCGTATCGGGGTGTCCGCTTGCGGATCGATATAAGGGGTGTATGGAGGCCTAACCCCAATTGAGGAAAAATCAATGGCAAACGTATCTATGCGTGACATGCTGAAAGCCGGCGTGCACTTTGGTCACCAAACTCGTTACTGGAACCCAAAAATGAAGCCTTTCATCTTTGGTGCTCGTAACAAAGTTCATATCATCAACCTTGAAAAAACGGTTCCACTGTTCAACAACGCACTGAACTTCCTGTCTGGCGTATCTGCCAAGAAAGGTAAAGTACTGTTCGTAGGCACTAAGCGTGCTGCTGGCGATGCAGTGAAAGAAGCGGCACAAAAATGTGACCAATTCTACGTGAACAAGCGTTGGTTGGGCGGTATGTTGACCAACTGGAAAACAGTTCGTCAGTCAATCAAGCGTCTTAAAGATCTTGAGCAACAAAGCCAGGACGGTACTTTCGAAAAGCTGACCAAAAAAGAAGCGCTGATGCTTCA
>NZ_JBLBUE010000222.1:0-4826 GCF_047290655.1 Alteromonas sp. AMM-1
ATTAACGAATAAAGGAATCGCGACGTGCAACTGAACATTCGGCACTTACTCAGTGCTTTAGAAATAAAGGAATGCGGCACCGTCACCCAGGCGTCCAAACAGATACATTTGTCGCAATCAGCGCTTACCCAGGCTATTAATAAGCTTGAAGACCAGCTAGATTCCCAGTTATTTGAACGCTCTAACTCAGGCATGTTCACAACGGCGTCAGGCGAACTGTTTTTAGAGCGGGTTAAACGTGCATTCAGTTATTTGGAAACCGCCGCACAAGCCCTGTTCGACACCGACAAAACCAAGCGCATGGCATTCCTGCGCAACGTAACAATTCGACAATTAACCGCCTTGAACACCATTGTTGAACTGCAAAACTACACTGCTGCTGCAGTTCGATTATCACTCACTCAACCTACGTTGGGTAAAACCATCAAGGATCTGGAGCATCTGTCGGAGCAGCGGCTGTTTAACCGTGTGCCCACCGGCGTTGAACCTACGTGGCGAGCCAGGCAATTGAGCAAATTTGCCAGCCTGTTTTTTGCCGAAATCCATCAGGGTGAAGATGAAGTGAAGCGGCTCAAAGGCCAGCGTTCGGGTAGCGTAACAATAGGGAGTCTGCCCCTCGCCAGAACGGCGATAGTGCCTGATACAGTAACCGCTCTGTTGCAAGAATTTCCGGATGCCAAAGTGAGCATTACTGACGGCCCCTACGAAGAACAGCTTAATACCTTGTTACATGGTCAGTTAGATATCATTGTGGGAGCATTGCGAACGGCATCTCCCAGCCATGACATCGAGCAATGTAAGTTGTTTGATGACAGTCTGAGTGTAGTAGCCAGAGTGGGGCACCCTGCCACCGACCTGTTTACCCAGCCCGTTACCCAAACCGACCTGACCCAGTATCAATGGATTGCTCCCAGGCAAGGCACACCCACGCGTGCCGTATTCAGTCAGTTTTTTGAAGCACGTGGGTTAACGCCCCCTCAGGACGTGGTGGAATGCAGTTCCCTGGTTGCAGTCCGAGGATTGCTATTAAACAGCGATCGCATTACGTTATTACCGGCTCGCCAGGTTGCGGTAGAAGTTAAATCCGGCTTGCTGGCGATCAGCGCCCAACCGCTGCCCGACAGTAAGCGGGAAATAGGCTACACCCTTCGCAAACACTGGAAGCCCACGCCTGTACAGGCCAGATTTATCGAATTGCTCACGCAGATAGCCAGGTAATATACCGCTTAACAGAAGCGGGTATTATACCAATTCGCAAGCTCACACCGCATGCTGCTTGCGGTATTCACCTGCGGTTAAACCGGTTTGTTGTTTAAACTGACGACAAAAATACCCTACGTCTTTGTAGCCCAGGGTAAACGCAATGTCGTCGATGCTCTGACGGGTATAAATTAACCGTCGTTTACTTTCATTCATTACACGCTGTCGAATAACCTGCTTTGGGCTGGTTTTCAATACCGTCTGGCAAATTCTGGAGAGTGTGGAGACAGAGATAAACAGCTGATCGGCGTAATCTTTTACGCTATTGTGTTGCTGATATTGTGCATCGATTAACGCCCGGAACTTCACCAGAATTTTAGTTTCCCTGGAACTACTCTCACTGTGTAACGAGGTTAATCGTTGTTGACGGCGCACATTAATAAACAGCAATTGTAGTAAATTACTGATTGCCGCACGCGAGTCTGCCTCCGCATGCTGAATCTCATCGTCAAGCGACAATAATACTTGCCGGAATTGTTCAATATATCGCTCGTCAGAAAATTCTACCGGCTGAGGCGCCCATAAAGCATCATTTGCGGTTGGCACTTCACCTGACGCCGATAATTCAGCTAAAAAATCACTGTTTATCGACAACACAAATCCTTGCGTGTCGGGTTCAAACTGAAAGCCATGCACCACGCCAGGCGGGATCATCACCAGCCAGTTTCCACTGAGAGAATAGCGCGCATCGTCTAGCTCAATGTGCCAGCCATTGCCAAACACACAAATGATTTGTGCAAGTTTATGGTGGCGATGGGGTTTTATTTCCCAACCCAAAATCCGACTGCGCGACACAATACTTTCCAGATGAACACTTCCGGGCTCCCACTGCAAAAAGGTTTCACCGTATAAGTGATAAAAAGGAATCGCATCCCGACTCATTAAAAACGCCACCACAAAAACTTAACATGATTAAAAAGTACAATAATTTGCCTGAAATGTGAATTACCAATTAAGCCTGCGACGTGCACTATGAACACACAAACTTAAGCAGGAGCAAATTATGAAAACCATTCGCACGAAGGTTGCCATTATTGGCGCAGGCCCATCCGGGTTGTTACTGGGCCAGTTGCTGGCTAAACAAGGTATCGACAACATTATTGTTGAGCGCGTTACGGGCGACTACGTACTAGGCCGTATCCGTGCCGGTATTTTAGAACAGGGCTTTGTGGACCTGGTGCGCGAAGCGGGTGTGAGTGAGCGCATGGATCGCGAAGGCCAGGTACACGATGGCTTTGACATTTCTTATTACGGCGAACTGTTCAATATCAATCTGAAAGAACTCACCGGCGGCAAAACAGTAATGTGTTATGGCCAGACAGAAATCACCCGCGATATGATGGAAGCGCGTGCTGAAGCCGGCTTAACGACTTATTACGAGTCGTCGGATGCTGCTATTCACGATGTAACAACCGACTCGCCATACGTTACCTTTTTTAATAACGGTGAAAATTACCGCTTAGACTGCGATGTTGTTGTAGGCTGTGACGGCTTCCACGGCATTTCCCGCAAAACCATTCCGGCCGAAAAGCGCACTGAGCACGAGCGCGTGTATCCGTTTGGATGGTTAGGTTTACTAAGCGACACGCCGCCAGTTAGCGACGAGCTGATTTATTGCAAAACGAAACGCGGTTTTGCACTGGCAAGTATGCGCTCAGAAACCCGCTCTCGTTACTATTTGCAAGTACCGCTGGATCACAAAGTGGAAGACTGGTCTGACGAACGCTTCTGGGATGAACTGAAAAAACGCCTGCCTGAAGAAGCGGCGGCGCGATTGGTAACCGGCCCCAGTATCGAAAAGAGTATTGCACCGCTTCGCAGCTTTGTATGCGAACCTATGCAATGGGGTAATCTGTTCCTGGTAGGTGATGCCGCCCACATTGTACCGCCAACAGGTGCTAAAGGACTGAACCTGGCTGCTTCAGACGTAGCAGCCCTGTACCAGTTACTGTGTAAAGCTTACCGTGAAAACGATAAATCTGTATTAACCCGCTACTCCGAAATCGCCCTTCGCCGGGTATGGCACGGCGAGCGTTTCTCCTGGTGGATGAGTAACATGCTGCACGATTTCGATGAGCAGGAAGTAGGCGGTATGAAAAAGGCGACTTTCGACCACTTTATGTCATCTGAACTAGATTTCTTCCTGAACCACCGTGAAGGACGGCAGGTAATAGCAACTCAATACGTAGGTATGCCCTACGAGAGCATTGAGTAATACCCTTTTTGTAACAATGTGCCCAGGCGCGTATTGACCCAACCAATACGCGCCTTTTTTTATCTGTATTTTTATTCCAACCTAAATTCCTTCTTTTATTACCCAGTAATCAACATTCAGAACCAGGCCTTTCCCACTTTTTTACGCCCCCGGCTACTGCTATTCACGCAAATAATCAGTAACATGCAAACAAGACCTGTGTAACGGAGCAAAGCATGGATTTAGGAATTAAAGGAAAGCACGCCATAGTGTGTGCCTCAAGCCGAGGGCTGGGTCGTGCATGCGCACAAGCCCTGGCTGAAGCTGGCGTAAATCTGGTGATCAATGGCTTAAATGAACAGCGTTTGATTGCGGTAGCAAAAGACATCGAAGAATCGACAGGTGTGAAGGTGATCCCCGTGGCGGCTGACGTAAGCACCGAAGCGGGTCAGCAAGCATTACTGACTGCGTGTCCGGAGCCGGATATTTTGGTTAACAACAATGCCGGACCACCGCTAAAAGATTTCCGCCAGTTAAATAAAGAGGCAATGGTGGAAGGCTTGAATATGAATATGCTTACACCGATCAGCCTTATTCAACGAGTCCTTGATCCCATGGCCCAAAAAGGCTTTGGCCGCATCGTGAATATTACGTCGATGACAGTTAAAATGCCCGTTGCCGGCCTGGATTTATCCAGTGGCGCACGAGCCGGACTAACCGCATTTCTGGCTGGCATTGCCCGCACAGTGGCTGATAAAAATGTCACGATCAACAACATCCTGCCGGGATATTTTGCTACCGACCGGCTCGAAGGTGTATTTAACGCTGGTATGGCGCGCACCGGGCACGATCGCGATACCGTTGCAGCAGAACTCGCTGGCAAAATACCGGCTCACCGATTTGGCGTGCCAGACGAATTTGGTAATACCTGCGCGTTTCTATGTAGCCAATATGCAGGCTACATCACCGGACAAAACATCTTGTTAGACGGTGGATTAAACCCAAGCGCGTTCTAACCTTGGGTTACCATCTCATTCAGTCAACCTGATTCATTTTCAGGTTGACTTACTTCCCAACATATACGATATTTCACATATGTGAAATATCGTATATGTTTTATGGATCCACTCTCTTTTTATAAGTGCATGGCTGAAGACACCCGTCTGAAGACGCTGCTATTGATCACTTGTGTTAATGAAGCCTGCGTATGTGATCTAATAGAAGCGTTGGCATTAGACCAGCCGAAAATCTCACGCCACCTTGCCGAATTGCGAAAATGCGGATTGTTGCAGGATGAGCGTCGGGGCAAATGGGTTTACTACCGTTTGCATCCCGCGATGCCTCAGTGGTCAAAGGCGGTACTGCAGGAAAC
>NZ_JBLBUE010000223.1:0-4771 GCF_047290655.1 Alteromonas sp. AMM-1
AAGAGTTTGCCTTTGCTGATGAGTTTAGTATTGATGATTTACGGGTGTATTCTCAGCTTGAGATCATCGAAAACATGCAAAACAAAGAATACCTGGGCGCTAAGGATGAATATCTGGACTGGAAAAAAGACAGCGTTGTAGAGCAAAACACCAGTGCAATTGATGTAATTGCCATTCGAAAACAGGGCAGCCAGGCTAAATATGACCAGTTAAAACTGGCTATGGACACCCTGGAAATTCGAGCGCCTTACGATGGTATGCTGGTGTATGAAGCCAATTGGCGAGGCGAGAAGCCAGCAATAGGTGAAACAGTATTCCCCGGACGCCCGATTGCCAAAATACCCGATATGTCAGCCATGCAGGCTAAAGGCTATGTGCTAGATAAAGAAGCCATTGATTTAGCCCCCGGACAAACCGTTTCCATTACACTGGATGCTTATCCCGATCAGCTGTTTACCGGTAAAGTGAAAGAAGTGTCAGGTTTTTCCCGCACAATTTCGCGTAACAATCCCACTAAGTATTTTGAAGTAACAGTGAGTATTGACGACCAAACCTCTGATTTACTCACTCCTGGCAGAAAGCTACACGCCAGTATTCAGGTGAGTCAGAACGAATCACGCCTGACACTGCCTACCCAAGCAATTTACAGTGAACAGGGTGTTAACTTTGTATTTAAGCAAACGGGAAGCGAATTCATTAAGCAACGAATAGAAATTGGTCAGAAGAACCTGTTTATGGTGGAAGTTACCGAAGGACTGGCAAGCGGCGATGTTATTGCACTGGCCTACAAGGAGTTATTGTAATGGCGGGTTCGTTGAATGCCTCAACACTGAAGTTACTGATTGGCGATGCCCTGAACGAATTACTGTCTCAGAAACTGCGGACGTTTTTAACGTTGTTAGGGATGATATTTGGTGTCGGCGCAGTAATTGCCATGCTGAATATCGGCAAAGGGGCCGAGCGCGAAGCGCTCAAAATGATTGGTGCCATGGGCCTGCAAAATCTGATAGTTGAAGCGCACAGTTACAACAAGGACGAATTACAGGAAATACGCGAAGAGTCTCTTGGCCTGACATATTCAGATGTTCTGGCTGCGCTGCACACCCTGCCCTTTATCACCGACTACAGTGCTGAAAAGCAAATCAAATTGTTCGCCCTTTACAGCGATTACGCTAAAGCAGATGCAACAGCCGTAGGCGTAACCGCCAGCTATTTTACCCTAGCCAGTATGCAGCCTGGCAAAGGCCGGTTACTCTCAGAAGAAGATGAAAAACGCGTTGCCCAGGTCGCGGTGCTGGGTTCAGATGTTGCACGAACCCTGTTTGCCGACAACAACCCAATTGGTCAGTACGTTAAAGTGAATCACCTGTGGTTTGAAGTGGTTGGCGTGTTAGCCACTCCCGATTTTAACAAAGATGCCTTTCAGGGCGTGAAGTTAGGCGGTGACCGCAATCAGGTGTTTGTACCACTGGCCACCAGTCAAATGAAACTCAGCGCTGATCCGCTGGCGAATGAACTGGACGTAGTGAAATTACAGGTTGAAGAGAACTACTCTACCGTACTGGCAGCAAAGGCTGTTAGCCAGCTACTTAGCCAACGCCATGCCGGTGTAGAAGACTACCAACTTATCATTCCGGTACAGCTGTTGGCACAACAAGAAAACACCCAGCGCATATTTAACATTGTGATGGCCTGTGTTGCCGGTATCTCTCTCTTGGTTGGCGGAATCGGGATCATGAATATCATGCTGGCCAATGTGTTGGAACGCACCCGGGAAATAGGCTTACTTCGCGCGGTAGGCGCAACTCAACGTGATATTAAATTGCAATTTATTACCGAAAGCTTTGTTATTTCTGTTGTAGGCGGATTACTAGGAATCGTATTCGGTCTGGTGCTGTCGGAGATCATTGGTTTTTACTCAGAATGGGCGGTAAGCTGGTCGCTCACGGCTATTGTGCTTTCGGTGTCAATTTGCTTGTTAGTCGGTGTGGGCTTCGGCGTATTTCCAGCAATCAAGGCATCGAAACTCAATCCAATCGATGCACTGCATACCGATTAGGCAGTAATGCTAACTTATCTCGGAATGGCCTGTTTTCATCCCTGTTGGCAAATTGATGTTGATTAAACAATTAACCAGCGCGCATTGACCCATCATAATGGTCAAATTGCAAATGTGGAGGCCGTAACAACGGTTTCAGGCAGTACCTGTGTATCATCCGGAATTGTCGCACCGGGCAGCACACTGCAACGCGCCCCCAGTGTTACATTATTGCCTATATGGATAGCGTGGGCCTGTTGCCAGCCCGCCTTGCGTTTTTGCTCTTCAATAGGATGGGTAACCGTGGCAATGACCACGCCATCTTCAATTACCACGCCTGCGCCAAGCGTGACTGTGTTGTGATCAAGGATCACCACGTTGTTTTTAATAATGAGTGGTCCGTTGCACACAATATTCACGCCGAAATCGCACGCAAACCGCTCACCTATTTCAACGTTAACTGCATGGGGAAGTAATTGCTGAATGGCATCTTTGCGGACTTGTTTGTTGTGATTGGGTTGATTGATCAGCCAGCAAAGCTGCGCAGCCCGCTCTCTCAGCGTCAGTAATGCCGGTGAATGCGCTAAATACCAGTCGCCATTTTGCATGACCCGCCAAACGTCGCTTGAGGTTATCACTTCTGCTTCATTTTATTGTTGAACATGGTACAGCATCATAATCGATGCCTTGGCCTAATGCATGGACAAATGTGATGTTTATACCAATTCGCATAGAAGCCTGCCAGTATTGCTGAGTGAGCAAACTTCTATGCGAATTGGTATTAAATACATTTTCTTTCCGGCACAAAAAAGCCCGCAACAAGTGCGGGCTTTTCGAAGTTAACAGTAACGCAAGGATTAGTAATCTTAGTTAAGCTTTTCTTTGATACGTGCAGATTTACCTGAACGCTCACGAAGATAGTAAAGCTTGGCGCGACGAACTGCACCGCGACGTTTCACTTCAATAGAAGATACCGCCGGGCTGTGTGTTTGGAACACACGCTCTACGCCTTCGCCATTTGAAATTTTACGTACTGTAAAAGACGAGTGAAGACCACGGTTACGCTTAGCGATAACAACACCTTCGTATGCCTGAAGACGCTCTTTGTCACCTTCAGTTACACGAACTTTAACAATCACTGTGTCACCTGGGCCGAACGCAGGAACATCAGATTTAAGCTGTGCTTGCTCAATTTTTTTGATGATATCTTGACTGACTTTGCTCATCATATCCTCTCAATCCTAGTTAACTGTCATCTTGCTGCAACGACGCCTGAAATGCTTCTAGCAAGCGTTGCTGCTCCTCAGTCAGAGCTAGGTCGTTTAATAACTCAGGGCGACGCAACCAGGTTCTACCCAGTGCTTGTTGCAATCGCCACTGTCTGATTTTTTCGTGATCACCGCTCAACAATACCGGCGGAACCGCTTTCCCATCCAATACTTCAGGTCGCGTATAGTGCGGGCAATCCAACAAACCATGGGTAAATGAGTCTTCAATTGCTGAGTCGCTGTGACCCAGTACCCCGGGTACTAACCGGGCAATTGCATCCATCATTACCATGGCTGGCAGTTCGCCACCACTTAGCACGTAATCACCAATCGACCATTCTTCGTCAACATGGCTTTCAATTACACGCTCATCGACACCTTCGTACCGACCACACAACAAAATAAGTTTGTCGTGCGAAGCCAGTGTTTTCACACCCGCCTGGTCAAGTGGTTTGCCCTGCGGAGACAGGTAAATCACTTTACTGTTTTCACCACCCGCCTGTTTGGCTGCGGTGATAGCGTCTGTAAGTGGCTTCACCATCATCAGCATTCCGGGACCACCGCCATAAGGGCGATCATCTACCGTACGATGACGATCGTGCGTGAAATCACGTGGGTTAAAATGCTCAATGGTCAGTTGTCCGTTTTTAACAGCCCGGCCTATTACACCTTGTTGGGTAAAAGGACCAAACATGTCTGGAAACAAACTGATTACACCAAACCACTTTGCCGCGGTCACTTAGAACCCCGGTTCCCAGTCTACTGTGATAACCCGTTCCACTTTATTTACCGTTTGCACCACAGAATCGAGCACAAACGGCACTAATCTTTCTTTTTGACCAAAAGCGTCGTTACCTTTTGCACGAATGCGTAACACATCGTTAGCGCCGGTATTAAACACTTCAGTAACCGTACCCAGTTCGTAACCTTGCGTTGTTACTACCTGCATACCGGTTAGCTCCCGCCAGTAAAATTCGCCTTCGTCCAATTCTGGCAATTGCTCGGCATCAATAGCGATGTCCAGGTTTTTGATGCGCTCGGCATCATCCCGGGTATCAACCCCATCTAGCTTTGCAACCAAGGCTTTACCATGCAGTCGCCACTGGTCAACCTGGTATTCTTTTCCGTCAGCCAGTAACCACGGGCTGTAGTCAAAAATACCATCTGGTACATCGGTATAGCTGTTGATCTTGACCCAACCTTTCACACCATACGATGCACCGATTTTGCCAATAACCACTTTGTCAGACGCGAGACTCATCTATACCACCAGTTATGCAGCTTATGCCGCAGATTTTTTAGCTTCTTTTACCAGAGAAGTAACACGCTCAGACAAGCTCGCGCCTACGCCAACCCAGTATTCAACACGCTCAAGATCTAAACGCAGACGTTCTGCCTGACCTTGTGCAGTTGGGTTGAAGAAACCAACGTTTTCAATGAAACGACCGTTTCTTGCACGACGGCT
>NZ_JBLBUE010000224.1:0-4755 GCF_047290655.1 Alteromonas sp. AMM-1
AACGACAACAATTGCTCCGACGCCGTTATATTTTGATGAGCAATGTCCAATCGTTGTTGCAGCGACAACTGGGCAAAGTAACCATTAGCAAGTGCCTGCTGTAACAACACCGACTGATTGCGCAACTGGGCTTCACTTACATCAATATTGAGTTTTGCTGCCAGTATACTGGCTTCCCGCGAACCCCATATATCCACGTCGTAACTCATTTCAACCGATGCAGATGAGCCGTTTGAACGCCGGCCGCTATCCAGGTTTTCCGCACTTCTGCCGCTGGCTCTACCCGACAGCGCCGGCAAATTGTCGGCTTGCGACTGCCCCCATTGAAAGCGCGCCCGCTCCACCCGTAACGACGCATTCGCCAGATCCAGACTTTGCGCTTCAAGTTGTTGCATCAACGCGAGTAATTCAGGTGAATGGAATGCCAGCCACCACGTTTTATCAATCGTTACTGTGTGTGTATCCTGCAAAGCATGAAAATGTTCCGGCAGCGGTATTTGCGGAAAACTACGCGACGCTTGCATACTGCAGGCGCTTAATCCCAATACGGCTAACATTGCTACAGAAACTGTAACCACTTGCTGGCGTAGATAAACAATATTGCGTGTCATAGTTTACTCCTCTGCCAGCGCGTCAATGGGGTTTAGTCGCGCAGCCTTGTGCGCAGGAGCGAAGCCAAATAATACGCCTACCACCAGTGACGTGAAAAAGGCCAGTACCGGAGGCAGCCAGGTGTAAGCCACCGAAATGGAAAACTGCGATATTGCAAATATCACGGCATATCCCAATAAAATACCCACAAAGCCCCCCAGCACGCACACCACCCAGGCTTCAATATTAAACTGTTTTAAGATATCGCCAGGCTTGGCACCCGTTGCCATACGCAGGCCAATTTCGCGTTTTCGCTCAGATACATTTACCAGCATGATGTTCATCACCCCAATGCCGCCAACAAACAACGAAATGCCGGCTACCGATGCCAATAGCCAGGTTAGGGTATTTTGGGTTTCGGTAACCGCTTCTACCAGTGAATCCGTGGTACGCACCATGACATCTTCTTTACCATGTCGTTCAGTCAGAATGGCCAGCGCTTGTGCCTGTATTGCAGTAGCCGCCTCAGTAGAGGCCGCTTTTATAGTGATACTGCTTAAATATGGCCGCCCAAACACCTTTAGCCGCCCCGTAGTGATGGGAATGAGCACTTCGTCATCCATGTCGCTTCCACCAGCACTGGCCCCCTTGGATTTCAATACGCCAATAACCTGATAAAACGCATTTTTCATCAGTATGTATTCGCCCACTGCCCGATATTTATCTTCAAACAAGGTTTCCGCCACGGTATCGCCTATTACCACTACTGGCGCATAGCTCGTTACGTCGTCGTTGGTAAAAAACACGCCCTGAGACATTTCCCAGTCTTTGGCATAAAAATACGCCGGTGTGGTGCCGGTTATTCGCCCAGAAAAATCGTTCTCTGTGTAGCGAATGGTTGCGCGGCTGCTGCGTTCTGGTGCCACATACAATGCCCCGTCTATTTGCTCGAGGGCATTGGCATCGTCGAGGGTGAGTGAGGCAATGTCACCCGAACTGCGAATATTGCCACCACCAGGTCGAATAGAAATCAGGTTTGTCCCAATCGCTTCTATGCGTTTAAGCACGTCCTGTTTACCGCCCTCTCCGATAGCCATCATGGTAACCACTGCCGCTACGCCGATGATGATCCCAAGTAAAGTAAGTAGGGTTCTGAACCAGTTTAGTCGCAACGATGAAAACGCTATGCTAAGCGCTGCGCCCGTTGAAATACTGGGAAATTCGGCTACAACAGGTGAATCACGCTCAACTAAAATAGGTTCGCCTTGGTGAACGCCGGTATCTTCCACAATCTCGCCGTCCAGTAATTTAACCTGTCGCTGCGCGTGTTCGGCTACCGCAGGATCGTGGGTGATCAAAATAATGGTTACCCCCTCCCTATGTAACGAAGAAAGCAATGCTAATAGTTGCTCGCCACTGGCAGAGTCCAGTGCGCCGGTTGGCTCATCGGCCAAAATGACTTCCGCGCCATTAATGAGCGCCCGTGCTACAGATACCCTTTGCTGCTGTCCGCCAGAAAGCTCTCCTGGCCTATGCAATATGCGATCAGCCAATCCCAGCTTGCCCAGCAACCGGGCAGCATTGCTATTGCGCTCGGCTTCACTGGTATTGCTGTAAATAGCAGGTAACGCCACATTTTGTTGCGCAGTTAACGTAGACAACAACTGATAACGCTGGAACACAAACCCAAACGTTTTGAGTCGCAGCGCCGCCAGTTGATTGTCGTTCAGTTCTGCTACCGACCGGCCATGTATTCGATACGCACCAGCAGTAGGCTTATCCAGACACCCCAGAATATTCATCAGAGTAGATTTACCCGAGCCGGACTGCCCCATGATCGCCACAAACTCGCCTTTGTGAATAGTGAGCGATACGCCTTTGAGTGCGCTAACTTCAGCGCCTTCAGACTGGTAACTGCGGCTCACATTTTCCAGTGTGATAAGAGGATTAGAACCCACCACGGCGTCCCCCGCCCGGCGCACCGGGAGGCATACCAGGCGGCATTCCGGGAGGGCCGTCCTGTTGATTGCGCTGGCTTCGTCCCGTAGCACCGCGCACGCCTACCACCACCTGCTCATCTTCACTAAGTCCTTCGAGTATTTCTGCCACAGTACGGTTTTTAATCCCTACTTTAACCTGACGAGGCTCATTGCCCTGCTCAGTTACCACCAATACAAACGGATGATGCGGCGGCCCCTTAAGCGCAGCAAGCGGCACCAATAAGGTGTTGGCTTTGCGTTCAAGTACAAAAAACACCTGAGTAGTCATGGCATCCATCAACGCGCCATTGTTGTTTTCAATATCAATGAGCACCTGATAAAGCACCACGTCGTTCACCACATTGGGGGTTGGCAATACCTGGCGAACAACTGAGTGATAGCGGGTTTTAGTATCACCCAGCGTGGTAAAGTACACCGGCATACCCGGATACAACTTACCTACGTCAGCTTCTGATACTTCCGCTCTTACGGTCATGGTATTCAGATCAGAGATTTGCAATAACGTGGGCGCATTCTGATTGGCGTTCAGGGTCTGCCCCTGACGCACTTTTATGGTAGCAACGGTTCCGGCGATTGGCGCATAGATTTTAGCAAAGCCCAGTGTTGCTCTGTCACCTTCCAGTGAGGCTTCATCGGCTTTAATTTGCGCAATCGAAGCACTGATTTTAGAGTCGAGCACACGCACATTAGTTTGACTGGCATACACTTCGTCTTCACTCACGGCATCCTGCGCATGCAGGCGCTCGTTGCGTTTGGCTCGCAGTATTGCCAGCTCTCTCTCTGCTTTTAACTGCTCAAGCTGTGCGCGCTTGTTGTCCAGATTCGCCTCTGTTTTTTGCACCTGAGTACGAAATACGGTGGCATCAATATCCACTAACAACTGTCCTTCGGTAACCACGTTACCTTCTTCAACATAAATGGCATCTACCTGGCCGGAAACCTGTGCGCCAACTTCAACGTATCGCTTGGGCTCGAGTTGCCCGGTGGCAACGATGGTGGTTTCTATATCGCCGCGCTGCACCGGTGCCAATAGCTGCGCTTCACTGCTGGCATCAGGTGCATACATGCGGGACAACGCGAACGCTGAGGCACATATAATGATCAGTCCCACTGCAATGTTAATTAACGAACCGGTTCCTTTTAGCATGGGTAATTTGCCCTTGTATTCTTATCTGGTAATACGCTGTTATATGGCTTTACTCACCATTGATGGGCGATATTGATACGTGATAAATCATACAATTCAAGCGCCTTAACCTATCTTTACACTGAGTTTACAAAACTGCTCCACCGGCGGAACAAATGGCACCGGGCTGATATGAGAAATAGTAAGATTACATGGAATAACGAACACGTTTAGCGCAATGAAACGCTTAAGCGAGGAAATGAATAAGTTGCTCAATACCGAACAACAGGCCACCTATTAGACCACCCACAATGGTGCCGTTAATACGTACTTTTTGCAGGTCTTTGCCTATGTTCAGTTCAATTTGCAGTGATAATTGCGCAGCATCCCAACTTTCAATCGTTTTGCGAATGTGACCGGCCAGAAACGCCGCCATTTCTGGTGCAGCATAACGGGCTGCAACGCCAATATGATGATCTACCGCTTGTTGTAGCTGTGTGTCCTGAGTTAATTTTTCACCCATGGTTTGCAACCAGCGCCCTAATCGCGCTCGTATATGCCCGTCTTCAGAGGCAATATCATTGGCCAACCAAAGCTTGATGTCGGTAACAATGCCGTTGAGATATTGCGCTAAGGTATCGCTGTGTATAAGGCGATCCCGGAAATCATTCAGTTTTTGCTTTGCATCTTCATTGTGTTCAAGATCGCCAATGAGTTTGTCGAGCTGGGTATTTAGTTCCACCCGAATCGGATGGTTTGGGTCCCGATTAATATCGGCCAGAATATGCGACAGTGCACTCACCGCAATACTGGCTCCCTGCTCACTGAGCCAGCCTGACGGGAGTATTTTCTCCAGCCTGCGATGCTCTGTTTTTAGCCAATCAGTAAGCTTGTCGGCAATAAATTGTTGGGTGGGATCCTGTTGTAGCGACTCAGACAACTTGTTTATTACTTTATTCAGCAACCGCTGATGACGGCCATCTTTGGTTAGCACTTTCATGCTACCCGCTACAATAGAGGCCAGTTCAATATGACTCA
>NZ_JBLBUE010000225.1:0-4642 GCF_047290655.1 Alteromonas sp. AMM-1
ATGAAGGCCGCTAGCTGGCATCGTAGTATTGAACAGTGGGGAGCACTGCAGTTGCAAAACCGCTTTTTTGATACCAATGGTCGTCCGATGAATGAAGATGACTACAATGCCTGGTTGGCCGTACGAGCGGTTTCTGAAGCCGTCACTCGCACCAAATCAGCGAATTCTGCTACGCTTTATCAGTATCTTATGAGTGATAAGTTCGATTTGGCTGCATTCAAAGGGCGTAAGCTTACCTTCCGAAACTGGAACGGTCAGCTACGACAACCCATTCCACTTGTTCAACCTGAATCTCTGGTTTCCCAGTCGCCTCAGCAGGGTTTCCTGCATCCGAATACCGACCTGGATACGCTGGGGTATGACAAACCTGAAGTGCGCTGCTCAATGGCACAGGAGTAAATAATGAAGTCTTGGATTTTGCCTGCAATGATGCTGGCCGCAAGCCCGACGATGGCAGATATTGCCTACGTCTCGAATGAAAAAGATGACACTCTGACCCTAATTGATACCGACGCCTTAAAGGTACTGCAAACCATTGATGTCGGCATGCGCCCCCGGGGCATTATTTTCAGTCACGACTATAAATATCTGTACATTTGCGCCAGTGATTCTGATGCGGTGCAGGTATTGGATGTGGCTACCAACAAAATTATCCATAACCTGCCTTCTGGTGAAGATCCTGAGCAGTTTGCGCTGCACCCTAACAATCATCACCTGTACATTGCTAATGAAGATGATGCCGTTGTGACTGTGGTCGATACGGAAAAGCGGGATGTGGTAGCACAAATCGACGTGGGCGTAGAGCCTGAGGGCATGGCGGCTAGTCCAGATGGGAAGTGGGTGATTAATACCTCTGAAACTACCAACATGTTGCATTGGATTGACGCCAGTACCCAGGAACTTGTTGATAATACATTAGTAGATCAGCGCCCCCGTCATGTGGAATTTACCAAAGATGGCAAAACCGTATGGTCATCTTCTGAGATTGGCGGCACGGTCTCCATTGTCGATGTGGCGAGCAAAGCCATTACACATACCATTAATTTTAAAATTCCCGGCGTACACAGAGACAAAATTCAGCCTGTAGGCGTAAAACTCACCGATAACGGCAAGTATGCGTTTGTGGCGCTGGGCCCGGCCAATCATGTTGCTGTAGTTGATGCGAAAACCTACGAAGTGCTGGACTACCTGTTAGTGGGTCGCAGAGTGTGGATGCTTGAATTCGCCAACGATCAGAAATTACTACTGACGACCAATGGCGTGAGCGGAGACGTCTCGGTTATTGATACGGACGACCTGAAGGTGATAAAAACCCTGAAAGTGGGTCGTTACCCTTGGGGTGTGGCGGTGAAGCCGTGAGTCTGGCGCTGAAAGTCGATTCGCTGCGTTATCGTTACCAGCAAAAATGGGTGCTGGACAACGTGAACCTGCAACTAGAGCAGGGGCAATTCTACGCCTTGCTAGGGCCAAATGGCGCGGGCAAAAGTACGCTATTTAATCTGTTGTGCCAGCTGTTGCAAACCCGCGACGGCGCCATAGATGTGGCCGGTCATAGTACCTTGAAGGCACCGCGCAAAGCGTTGGCTGCACTGGGCATTGTGTTTCAGCAAAGTACGCTGGATCTAGACTTAACCGTTCAGCAAAACCTGGAGTACCACGCCAGTCTTCACGGCATGTCTTCAAAAGCGAGTAAAGCGGCCATCGAGCGCGAACTTGCTCGCTTTGAACTTACCGACCGCAAAAAAGATTCTGTACGTTCTTTAAATGGCGGCCACCGTCGCAGGGTGGAAATAGCCCGTGCATTGCTGCATGAACCGGCTATTCTGCTTCTCGATGAAGCCAGTGTGGGACTGGATATGCCAACCCGCGACAGCATCAATCAGCATATTCGTGGCTTGTGTGAATCACGGGGCATTACTGTGTTGTCGTCAACCCACCTGGTAGATGAAGTGTTGCCTGAAGACCACCTTATTCTGTTACATCAGGGCAAAATTCTGCTCGACAAACCCTGCCAGCGCGCGCTGGAAGATGAGCAGGTGGGTGACGTGAAATCACTGTATCGCAACCTCACCACTTCCGGGGAGGCAGCATGAAGCATTGGGTTGCGTTCAAAGGCATTGTGATTCGAGAAATGTGGCGTTTCTGGCATCAAAAAGCCAGACTGGTTAGTGCGCTAGTACGACCCTTATTGTGGCTGGTGGTGTTCGCTGCCGGATTCCGGGCTGCGCTGGGCATCGCAATTATTCCGCCCTACGACACGTATATCACCTATGATGTATATATCATGCCGGGTTTAGCTGGCATTATCCTGCTTTTCAACGGCATGCAAAGTTCCTTGTCCATGGTGTACGACCGGGAAATGGGAAGTATGAAAATCTTGCTTACCAGTCCGTTGCCAAGGCCATTTTTATTGGTGTCGAAACTGGTGGCTGGGGCGATTATATCGTTGTTGCAAGCCTATGCTTTTTTCCTGATAGCTTGGCTGTTGGGTATTGAAGTGCCGCTGATGGGTTATGTTTATGCTGCTCCAGCTCTACTGATAACCGCCTTAATGCTAGGCGCTCTCGGCTTGTTGTTGTCGTCGTTTATCAAGCAGTTAGAAAACTTCGCCGGGGTAATGAATTTCGTTGTTTTTCCCATGTTCTTTCTTTCCTCAGCGCTTTATCCGTTGTGGAAACTTAAAGAGTCGAACGAGTGGCTTTATTGGGTGTCAGCGTACAATCCTTTTACCCATGGCGTTGAATTAATACGATTTGCTTTATATGAAAGCTGGAATCCTACGGCAACATGGGTCACTCTAGTTACCACAGTCCTATTCTGCGGCGTGGCAATTTGGGGGTACGATCCGAAGCGTGGTATGCAACAAAAGAAAAAACCAAGCAAGTAGACAGCTTAATGCTCGACAGCGGTATGCTGAATTGACTACTATTCGTTTAGAATTAACAAAAGGTTTACAATTATGGTAGAGATCCTGGTTGCAGACGATCATCCACTTTTTCGTTATGCCATTACAGATTTCGTAGAGCGCAATATCGCTGATACAAAAACTGTCACCTGTACTGATCTCGATGCTGCCATTGAGGTCGCAGAAGAAAACCCAGATATTGATCTGGTTTTGCTCGATTTAAACATGCCTGGCATGGACGGCTTAAACGGCATTGTTCGATTCCGAAATCAGTTTCCGGAAATTCCCATTGTGATCGTCTCTGCTGAAGAAGATAAAAACGTAGTATTGCAGGCGTTCACCTACGGTGCAGTAGGCTTTATTACTAAATCATCCAGCTGTGAGCAAATTGTGGCAGCGTTAGAGCAGGTGCTCTCAGGTCAGGTTTATTTGCCGCCAGATATTATTCGCAAAGGTGGTAGCAGCAAGCCGAAGGACGACAGTAATTCTCAGCAAATCGATCCTAAACTGATTGCAGCATTAACCCGCCGTCAGCTGCTGGTGTTTGAGTGCATTGCCAAGGGCAAATCGAACAAGCAGATTGCGTACGAACTCAACATTGCCGAAACCACGGTGAAGGCCCACGTGTCGGCTATTCTCAATAAACTTAACGTGCACAACCGCATTCAGGCGGCCCTGTGTGCCGCCAGCATCGACTTTAATCATTATTTGATGCGCTAAAAAACGCGTGAGGGGCTAATAAACGCCCCTCTAGCCTTCTGCTGTGCGTTCAGCCTTTTTCGACATCAGGTTACTCAACGCCAGTTTCATCTTGTGAGGCTTAACCGGCTTGTTCAGCAGTGAATAACCTTTGGCTCGAACCGACTGGCGAAGCTCATTGGTGTAGTTGGCGGTAATCATAATTACGGGCACATCGCTGCCCAGCTCTCGCTCTACAATTTCCAGTGCGTCAAAGCCTGTATCTCCATCGTCGAGATGGTAATCTGCGACTATCAGGTCGGGTTGTAAGTCTTTAAGCCAGTTATCCCGCGCCAGATCTTCCAGTGTTTGCACGCTGGTCACATCAATGCCCCAGCCGGTAAGTAACTCTTCCATACCACGACAAATGGCTTCGTCGTTATCAATAATCAGCAGGTTTGCACCTTCCAGGTGACTATTAAACCGGTCTTGAACGGTAGGTTTAATGGGTAAATCTGCTGTACTGCGTTGAGTACCAAAGGGCAGGGTTACCGTGAAGCGGGAACCTTTGTTCTCCACTGATGCCACGCCGATTTTGTGATTCATCACCGTAGCGAGTTTATCGACAATGGCCAGACCTAACCCCAAACCTTGATCGTGACGTCGTTTTTTCGCTTCTACCCGGTTGAATTCCTGAAATATCTCGCTAAGTTTATCTCCCGGAATACCGATGCCAGTGTCGCAGACCTGAATTTCAAGGCCGTGAGCTTTGCGTCGCGCACCCAGCAGAATCGTGCCTTCATTGGTGTAGCGAATGGCATTGGAAAGCAGGTTTCGTAGGATACGGGCCAGTAGATAACCGTCGGAATTTACTACTCTGGACGAGTTACGGAAACGGAATTTGAGTCCTTTCGCTTCTGCTTGAGGACGGAATTCAGCTTCCAGATTTGTCATTAAATCTTCAACCGCGAAGTCGTCGAGTACAGGCTCAATAAGGCCCGCTTCCAGCTTAGAAATGTCTACCAGGGCGGTAATTAGCGATTCAAGATTTTCCAGTGA
>NZ_JBLBUE010000226.1:0-4635 GCF_047290655.1 Alteromonas sp. AMM-1
CAAGCACAATGGCCAGGTAATGATTGTGTTGCCACATTACTACCTTGTCTTTCTGCAAATCCTTACAATTGCTGTAATCGTCATAGCGATGAGCCTGATACTCTCGCAGCATCCAGCCAATATGCGAAAACCACAGACCTTTGCCCGCTGAATACGGGTCTTTGTCGTCTTCGTCTACATGACGATGGTGAATCCGGTGATCTGATGACCAGTGTAAAATACTGTTTTGCAGCGCCATTGCGCCACCTATAGCCAGTATGACTTTTACAGCAGGGTGCGCATCGTAGGTTTTATGCGACCATAAGCGGTGATAACCCGCAGTGATCGACATGCCCGTTGCATAAAACAACACGAGAGTGGTAATAATTTCAGTGGTGTCAAATCCCTGCGTTACTGCCCAAATGGGCACACCAACAAACGCGATGAGTCCGGTGATAATAAACACCAGGACATTGGTGATAATTAAACGTGGCTTTTTCATAAGATACAACTCAGCTTACAACTGTACGCTAATTTAGCTTTAAATCGCGTGTTTCGCAAGGAAAATAGGGGTAATATTAGCCTTAAGAATGAAGAGAGGACTGCTGTTGAGTCGCCAGGAACAGAAACAAAAAACACGCCAAAGTATAATAGATGCGGCATTTCAACTGCTTAACGAAAACCGTACCTTGTCTGCGATCAGCCTGCGTGAAGTTGCCCGCGAGGCGGGTATTGCACCTACGTCGTTTTATCGCCATTTCAAGGATATGGACGAATTAGGGCTGACACTGGTGGACGAGGCTGGATTAGCATTGCGGCAACTAATGCGACAGGCGCGACGTCGCATAGCCTCAGGTGGCGGCGTAATCGACACTTCGGTTGACACCTTTATGGAGTTCATTACGGCGAACAGCAACGTATTCCGACTTTTATTGCGCGAACATACCGGAACTTCTGCTGCTTACCGTTTAGCCGTATCCCGTGAAATTCAGCACTTTACCGATGAACTAAGTGATTACATTATTGAACAGCTGAAGATACCGCACGACATCGCCGTATTGCAGGCCGAGTCCATGGTCAGACTGGTATTTAGCGCCGGTGCGGATGCACTGGAGGCCGACGCTATATTAAAAGCAACCATCAGCCAGCGAGTTAAAAAGCAATTGCGTTTTATTCAACTGGGCAGCCTGGCATTCTGGCAGAAATTGCCCGATTAAACGGGCAGTTTCAGATTACTTTCTTTGTAAAAATACCCCGGATTCCATGTGCTCAGTAAACGGGAACTGGTCAAACAGTGCTGCGCGTTTTACTTCATGGGTTTTGGTTAATTCCGCCAGGTTATCAACCAGTGTGTGCGGATTGCACGATATATAAAGGATGTTTTCAAACTGGCTGATCATCGCCAGCGTATCCGGATCTAAACCCGCTCTGGGTGGGTCTACTAATACCGTTGAAAAACGTTTACTGGCTAAATCAATGCCTTTAAGGCGCTCAAATTCTCTTTTACCTTCCATTGCCTGAACAAACTCTTCACTCGACAAACGCGCAATTTGTACATTATCGATATTGTTAACGGCAATATTATACTGCGCGGCATCTACAGAAGGTTTGGCAATCTCGGTACCAACAACAGAGTCAAACTCACCCGCTAACGGTATTGAGAAGTTACCCGCACCACAATACAACTCAAGCAAGTCGCCCGACAAAGGCTTTGATTGCGCAATCGCCCATTCAAGCATTTTGCAGTTCACTTGTGCATTGGGTTGCGTAAAGCTGTTTTCGATATGCTTGAACTGGTAGGTTTTACCGTTAACCGGCAGAGACTCAATGATGAAGTCATTGCCAATAATAATTTTCTGTTTACGCGCCCGGCCGATAATACTCACATTGAATGTCTTGTTCAGTTCATCGCGTAATGTATTTGTGGCTTCTTCCCAGGTACTATCCAACTGGCGGTGATATAGCAAACTGATAACACATTGCCCGGAAAGTCCGCTCAGGTAATCTATCTGGAAAAGCTTCTTGCGCAGAACATCAGAAGGCGAAACTAATTCCAATAAGCGTGTCATCAACTTGTTGATGGTTTCACAAGCCGGTGGAAACTGATCAACCCGATACTTTTCCTTTGAAGTCTGGTCAAACATGATGTGATAGAGATCATCGCCGTCGTGCCACACGCGAAATTCAGCGCGCATCCTATAGTGTTGCGGAGTAGAGGCGTATACATCCAGGTTATTACCGTAATAAGGGGCCAGCAATGCCGACAACGCATTGGCTTTGTTGTCGAGTTGTGTCTGATAGTCTGTCTGCATGTTTACCTGCATAGTCTGATATACCCCCTACAATTAAAGAGCGGCATTGTAGAGTGTTTTGGCAAAACGTCCACTTTAGTGCTTATTGTGCTCCATGTGAGATTAAAAAATAGCCAAATTTGATGCGCTATACTAAATAAACGCAAGTTCCCGCCGATAACCTCAGTGAGGTGAGAGAGGGTTTTATTATGACAGTTGATACAATACCAGCTGTAAGTAGCGATCCTGGGAAAGTTGAGAGTCCCAGAACCAGCTTAAACAAGCAGCTTCAGCAAGAGGGCTTGCGCCAGGCGCGTGAGTTTCAGCAATCCACGCAGTCTGTTCAGTTAAGCGTGTCTCAAACAGCGGTGTCCAATAAGGTGATGGTAACCTCAATGGAACAGAATGTGGTTGTGGACGAACGACGTTTTGACAACAGCCAGTACTCAGGTACGGCATCGGATTCGTCTAAGTCCATGTTTGATTTTGAGACAGTTGCAAACAACGTACTGAAATTCGTTGGTGGTGTAGTGCGCGGGGCAGCCAAAGGCGGTGCAGACGACGAAACGTTAACCGACCTCATAGGACAAGCGCGTTCTGGTGTTGCCAAAGGCATAGCGATGGCACAAAAGGATTTGGCAGGCCTGATGAATTCAACGATTTCCCAGGGTATCGAAAAAAGTCGTGATGCGATAGGCAAAGGCATTAACGAACTGGAAGATGAAGTGCTTGGGGGCAGCGACACCGCTTCAGGTGTGATGGCTCAGCAATTGTTTTCGCAAAACATGAACGCCGAGCAGGCCGGGCTGGTGATCAGAACCCGCGATGGTGACGAAGTGTCGCTGTATTTCGGGCAGGCCCGTCAACTAAGTTACAATTCGTCCTATACCTATAACGCTGGTACAAATAGCGGCACCGGCAATGGCACAGCGCCAGCAGCCAATACGGTAAGCTACAGCCAATCATTGCAGTACACCGAGAATCGAGGGATTAGCTTTGCTGTTAAAGGAGAACTGGATGAAGGTGAGTTGACAGCGATCAGCGATTTATTAAAGCAAATAACAGATGTAAGCCGCTCGTTTTTTGATGGCGACATTGAGTCTGCTTTTAACAAGGCGTTGGAACTGGGCTTCGACGAAAAAGAACTGGCAGGCTTTTCGTTGCAGATGGACCGCAAACAGGTAAGCGAGAAAATAGCGGCCTATCAGCAAAACGAAAGTGAGCAAAGTAATAAAGATGAGCTAAAGAAAAAGCTGGAGCCACTAAAAGCCTATGTTGAACAATTGAAGTCGATGCAGGATCTGTTGGATAAGACTCTGCAAGCTGGAACCGATTACTCAAAAGTTGTGAATGGTGTTATCAACCAAATGACCGATGTACACGTACCGGATGTGGTATCGGCTATCAATCGATTCCATTTATACAATAGTAAGCTGTCAGGCGATGTAACAGAAAACTAAGAAGTGTCAGCTAACTAAAAGAGAAGCCCCCAAAGTTGGGGGCTTCTTTATATGTAAAAACTAATTCGGTAGATTAGCCGGGTATCTTATCCTTCGCAGGGCGAACTTTTAGTGTTCTATCCTGAAATACCGAATCATTGAACTGACCGATAATGGCGTCGATATCGCCATCAACAACTTCAATGAATCCATATCCCTTTCGCTTTCCGGTTTTCTTATCTTTCATTAAACGGACAGACTGCACCCGAATATGATTTTCAAAGTAGGCCTTAACGGCGTCTTCATTTGCTTTATATGGCAAGTTGCCAACATACAGAGTTGAGACGTTGTCATCCAATTCTATGTCAATGTCTGTGTCTGCAGAAGAAGTAGCGGCATTTCCTTTTGACAATAGAGAAGCTATCCATGGCGTAACGATACCGCTGATTAACAATGAACCCGCAACCACTACTGGCGTATACGCATCTAACGGAAACTGATGAGTGAAAAAGAAACCGACAAATGCCAGAACGAGACTGATCAAAACACATTGCATTAAGCTGACTTTCATAATGCTACCTTAATAATATTGTTATAGAGAATAGGTTTGCGCTGGAAATTTTACTCATTTATAACAAAATGAACAACATTGATTCACAAATTCATTCTGCTGATGCATAAATAAACGGGAATTGTTGTGAAAATAGGCGTTTAAAAAGAATTTCAATAAAAACGCCTTAAAATCACAAATAAGTGTTGACGCAATAGCTCAGCAATGTAGAATGCGCCCCACTTCAACGGGGAACGCCGAAAAGCAACTTCCCGGGATAAAGCGAAAGCCTTATGTGAAGCGGTGTACAGCGAAACGCTTGAGAAAATAAATTTCAAAAAGTGGTTGACGCAGAAAACCAAAAGCGTATTATACG
>NZ_JBLBUE010000227.1:0-4554 GCF_047290655.1 Alteromonas sp. AMM-1
AAACCATGAGGTAAATACCTGTGGCAGACTGCGGTCTGCCACAACTACTGATCGGGCAAGCCATAATACCAGTGATCGGGTGTATCAGAATTGGGGTGATCGAGAGGCCGGAATTAGTGATCGGGAAATGCCTAATACGCAAACGCTCGTTAATGCGGGTTATTAGGGTACGCAGTACCCTAATGCTAGACTCGACTCCCGCTGGCACGGCATTGTAACACTCAGGGGTAACTGTATTAGAACGAGCAGACACTATTCCCTCCCGTCCTGCTAGACCTATCGAAATGTGTAACATTTCGTTCTAAAAAATCATTAATCTTTTAGCCTAATTTGACGTATCAAAACACTATATATTGTGTTACATTTTAACTATGTTACTAAGTATGGTTATGCTGCTGGGGATAACAAATGTTGAGTGCTATATTTTATAAGGGTTCGAGAGTAGATTTAGACCAACCCACCCACTCGCTTGTTACATTTTTCTCAGGACATAATAAGATTTAAAATAAAAATAATGCCCGGCTAAGATGTCGGGCGATTTTTTGCGCTAGTGAAGTGATTGGAACTATGAAATACACCACGTTTAATCAGGAAAAAACCAACCAGCTTGAAGAACCTATGTTTTTCGGCAAGCCGGTAAACGTTGCCCGCTATGACCAGCAGAAACATTCCATTTTTGAAAAGCTCATCGAAAAGCAGATCAGCTTTTTCTGGCGACCTGAAGAGGTGGACGTAAGCCGTGACCGTGTCGATTTTCAAAAACTGAGCGATCCTGAAAAGCACATTTTCATTTCTAATTTGAAATACCAGACTTTGCTGGACTCTGTTCAGGGTCGCAGTCCAAATATCGCATTTTTACCAATTATTTCCATTCCTGAACTGGAAACCTGGGTTGAGACCTGGTCGTTTTTTGAGACCATTCATTCGCGCTCGTACACCCATATTTTGCGCAACTTATTTGTAGATCCAAGCGAGATATTTGAAGACATCGTAGAAAATGATGAAATCAAGCGCCGTGCAACCGATATCTCCCGCTACTACGACGATTTAATATACGCAACGCAGCTTTGGCAAACCCAAGGCGAAGGTACTTATACGCTCGATGGCGAACCCTACGTGGTTTCTATGCGTGAGCTTAAAAAGAAGCTTTACCTGTGTATGAACTCAGTTAACGCACTTGAAGCTATTCGCTTCTATGTGTCGTTTGCCTGCACATTTGCCTTTGCTGAACGCGAGCTAATGGAAGGTAATTCCAAAATTATTCGTTTGATTGCCCGTGATGAAAACCTGCACCTTACCTCTACTCAGCATATTCTGAATTTGTGGGCAAAAGGCAAAGACGACCCGGAAATGGCTGAGATTGCCGTTGAATGTCAGGACGAAGCCCAGGCTATCTTCCTCAAAGCAGTGGAACAAGAAAAACAGTGGGCAGAATATTTATTCCAACACGGCTCAATGATTGGTTTAAACAAAGAAATTTTGTGTCAGTACGTTGAGTACATTGCGAATCAACGCATGTCAGCCATAGGTATGGGCACACCGTTTGAGGTGACCAGCAACCCACTGCCATGGATGAACAACTATCTGGTATCAGACAACGTTCAGGTTGCACCACAAGAGTCAGAAATAAGTTCTTACCTGGTTGGTCAGATTGATTCTTCTGTGAGTGAAGATGATTTCGCGGACTTCGAATTATAAGGAATGACCAACAAGGACGATGACCACCGTATCGATGTTATCGATACGGTGTCAGAAAAGGTGACAATCACCTCGCAAGCCAACAAAACGCTATTAGAAAGCCTGGAATCACATAACATTGACGTACAATTTCATTGTCGGGAAGGGTTTTGTGGTGCTTGCCGAACCAAAATCCTGTCTGGGGAAGTAGATTATACTACTGATCCCCTCGCCTTCATCGACGACGACGAAATCCTGCCCTGTTGTTGTAAACCTATCTCAGATATCACGATAAAAATAGCATTCTGAATGTTGTTATACCCATTCGTATAGAAGTTTACTCAGTCAGCAACAAGCGTTATTAATCAACAACAATGATACAAACCTTTGAAATATATTAGCTATAGATGCTTTTTAAGCAACTAACGCTGCGCCTTTACCCATAAAACTAACGCGATCCCACCCAACACACACAAGGCACTGAACACCATTCGGTAAGTAATCGCCTCTTGTAATACGCCCCATCCCATGAGCATGGCTATCACTGGCACCGACAATTGAATGGTAGCCGCTTTTAAAGCCGGCATATGCGGTAATACCGCGTACCAAATGGCATAACCTACACCAGATGCCAACGCGCCTGAAGCAACGGCATAACCTATCCCTGTGGTAGATGAAAAGCTATAAGATAAATCCGGTACAAACATCAGTAAAAGTACCAATGCCATCGGCGCAGCTCTTAAAAAATTGCCAGCGGTCGCGTCTGTGGGTGCGCCTGCTTGTTTTCCCATTACGGAATAGCCGCCCCACGCAATACCTGCAAGTGCCATTAACAGCGCACTACCAAGTGCTGGCACTGCACTGTTCGGCAATAGCAACATTATTAGCCCGGTAACAGCCAGAGCGAAACCAAACCATTGTATTGCCGTCAGCCGTTCACCTTGAAAAATACCCCACAACAACATAGTGATCTGCACTGAGCCAAATAATACTAAGGCCCCCGCCCCGGCTGTCATCGTTATGTATGCAAACGAAAACGCGCCAGCGTAAATGAACAGGGCCAACGCCATGAGCCAGTTCCCGCGCCGGGGCAGCGATGACTGTGTAACAGCAACGATCACCAGCAACGTGATAGCGCCACTTACTAATCGCCAGGCAGTAAAACTAGCCGGATCGATACTGGTTTCCACCAGTGCCATACGACACAACAGTGAATTGGCAGCAAACGCAAACATGGCGATTGATGCCAGTACAATTAGTTTTAACCTGGTCACGTAAGTTGTCCTTTATTTTTAGAACATACAGACAAAAAAATACCCGCATAGGCGGGTATTTCAACATAATTTTCGTTTAATGATTAAAGTGACAAGCCTAAACGCTCTGCTACTTCAATATAAGTTTCCACTACTGAACCTAAGCCCTGACGGAAACGGTCTTTATCCATCTTTTTACGGGTTTCTTTATCCCATAAGCGACAGCCATCTGGCGTGAATTCATCGCCCAAGACAATGTTACCGGCAGAATCAACGCCAAATTCCAGTTTGTAATCCACCAGGATCATGCCTGCTTCATCAAACAAGGCTTTCAGTACATTGTTTACTGCAAACGTTAGTTCTTTCATGCGAGCAATCTGAGCTTCCGTTGCCCAACCAAACGACACAATGTGGTAATCATTTACCATTGGATCGTGCAGCGCGTCGTTTTTCAGGAAGAATTCAAACAAAGGCGGATCCAGTAATTTACCTTCCTCAACGCCTAAACGACGCACCAGAGAACCTGCTGCTACGTTACGAACTACGCATTCTACCGGGATCATTTTCAGTTTTTTAACCAACGACTCGGTATCCGACAATAACGCTTCAACCTGTGTGGCAATACCTGCTTCTTCAAGTTTGTTCATGATGAAGTGGTTAAACTTATTGTTTACTTCGCCCTTGCGATCCAGCTGTTCAATTTTCTGGCCATCAAACGCCGATGTGTCATTGCGAAAATACAAAATCAGCTTGTTGCTGTCATCGGTCAGGTATACAGTTTTGGCTTTACCACGATAAAGCTCTTCGCGTTTTTCCATTGTGTGTCTCTTAGTTAAATGTCTAGGCCGTCTTCAGTCATTACTTGTTCAAAAGGTTTGAACAGCTTGGTTACCATTTTAGCATCAAATGGTTCACTCTCGTTATTCATAAACGTAATTGACGTTTTCTCGCCCAGATTAGTGATTTTTAAGCGATATTCGTCGTAATCCAGTAGCTGAGACTTGTCTGATGAAAACACATTCTTCCACCAGCTCACATTTTCATCAGTGTACTGAACAAAAATAAGACCATTTGATTTATCAAGGTCTTTCACGTTAAAGCCCAATTTACGTAATACCAACTGAATACGCGGCCACGCTATGTCGTATTTTGAATCGACTACAAACGCTGGATTACCGTCGGCATCAAAACCCATTTCCATATTTAGGCCCTGGCGAATCAGAGCAATACGCTGATTGGTTTCGAGTTGATTGAGGTATTCATAATGACCAATAACCCGGTTCAACACAGCAACTTCATCACGGCGACGTTGCATAGTCGTTAATTCGCCTAATCCGGTACTACCCTGTTTAAAATCGAGTAATGACACGGTTAACTGCGCGGTTCTACCGTGGGGTTTAATATCCAGCGAAAACTGATACTGGCCTTTAGCTGGCGTTTCGGTATCAGATGAAGACCAGTCAAACCAACCACTCTCTTCTTCGCTGGGGTTTAACACCATCCAACCGGTAACCAGTTTCCCTGTGGCAGGGTCGAAGTTCTCAACTGCCACATTGCGATCTTCCAGATACCCAATCAACGAATTCCAGATAGTTTTATCAAGTGTTTCGCTCTCTTTTATCTG
>NZ_JBLBUE010000228.1:0-4539 GCF_047290655.1 Alteromonas sp. AMM-1
ACACCATCATCTACACCCAGCTCTAAGAAGGCATAACGAACAGCGTTGATTTTAGCCAGGAAGTCTTCATGAGGAACGGTTACTTTACCGTCCTGGTGACCACACTGCTTGGCATCAGATACCTGGTTTTCGATTTGGATACAGCAAGCACCCGCTTCGATCATCTTCTTAGCTAACAGGTAAGTGGCTTCTTCGTTACCGAAACCCGCATCGATGTCTGCGATGATTGGCACAACGTGCGTTTCGTAGTTGTCGATTTGCGCCTGGATAGCAGCTACATCACCACCGTTTGCTTTAGCAGCATCTAACTTTTTGAATAAATCACTCAGTTCACGTGCATCAGCCTGACGCAGGAATGTATACAGTTCTTCGATTAATGCAGCAACAGAGGTTTTTTCGTGCATTGACTGGTCTGGCAGAGGACCAAACTCAGAACGCAGAGCCGCAACCATCCAACCAGACAGGTATAGGTAGCTCTTTTTAGTCGTGCCCTGATGTTTTTTAACAGACAGCATTTTTTGCTGACCGATGAAACCATGCCAGCAACCTAATGACTGGGTGTACTGAGTGCAGTCTGCATCGTACTCGGCCATGTCCTGACGCATAATTTTAGCGGTATACTTAGCAACGTCTAAACCGGTTTTAAAACGGTTCTGTACAACCATACGCGCAGCAAATTCTGGGCTAATGGCATTCCAAGTACCTTTGTGTTGACTCTTAAGCGTGGCAACCTGGTCGATTGCATTTTGGTATTCTGACATGACTGTCTCTCCTTCCCGAAATTAATATAAGCGTTGGTGAAAACACCGAGGGCGTTGTCATCGACTTCTTTTCCATCCTAGGCGGTGAATGTGGATAAAAGAAATATATAATGTTCATTGTCGGCATAATTTTTGTGAATGATAATGGGTTGGTAAATTGATTTTTATGCGAAGACTATTCAATGGATTAATGGGCAAAGCGATGAAAAAAAACTATTATTAAGGGACAGTAATGACAGGAATCTGCAATGAGTAATATTCTTTCCTCGGTTGATCAGCGAACCAAATTAGTCGGTGAAAACCGTCTGGAATTGCTGCTTTTTCGATTAGGCACCCGGCACACATACGCCATAAATGTGTTCAAAGTGAAAGAGGTTATTACCATTCCAAAACTGAACACAATGCCAGGTGCACACGGCAATCTGTGTGGGGTAACCGTGTATCGGGGGCTAACCATTCCGATTATAGATTTGCGCCAGGCAATTCATTTTCGCGCTATCAAAACTCAACCAGATATTAATCGCAATGTAATCATTACTGAATACAATCGCTCAGTGCAGGGATTTATGATTGGCGAAGTGGTGAGTATTGTGAATACATCCTGGGAAGATATCCAACCGCCGCCAAAAAGTATCGGAAAAACCAACTTTCTAACCGCTATCACTCAGATTGATATTGGGGGTAAGCGAGAGTTAGTCGAAATCATCGATGTTGAAAAAGTACTGGCAGAAATCATCGAATACGACGTAACCATATCGGAACATGTGCTGGATGCGCAGGTTGTTGAACATCTTAAAGGGCAGCGCATACTCATAGTCGATGATTCTTCCACCGCCAGAAAGCAGATACGCGATACCCTTGAACAACTGGGTATTGATATTATTGAATGCCACAACGGGGCTGAAGCGCTGGCGTTGTTAAAAGAGTGGGCTAATGAAGGTATTAATGTAACGGATAAGCTGCTAATGATGTTTACCGACGCGGAAATGCCCGAAATGGATGGCTACCGATTAACAGCCGAAGTGAGGGCTGATAGCCGAATGTCATCGTTATTTATTGCCCTGAATACATCACTTAGCGGCAGTTTTAATGAAGCAATGGTCGAAAAGGTCGGGTGTAATCGATTTATTTCCAAATTTCAGCCAGACATGCTGGTAGACGTTGTTCAGCAACGTATGCGAGAACTGTTATAGAAAACAGACTATTTGGTCTGATTTTATATTTTCTCATGTGAATTCTGTTGCACGCCCGTTATACTGGGTCAGGTTTTAACCTGTTGAATATTCAGCTCGTCGGATTCGTACTGCTGGTTGAACAGTGGGCACTGTACACTGCGGTCATTCGATTTCTCATAAGGAAAATAATGTGCGACAGAACTTGCTTGCGGTAGCAGCCGCAACACTCTTTTTGACTGCCTGTAATGCCACGTTTAGCGATACGTCCAGCGCACTTTTGCCCAAGACGTCTCAGCCTTCGGATAAACCCAAAAACGTGATCATGATTGTGTCTGATGGAATGGGACCTGCCTACACTACGGCCTATCGCAATTTCCGCGATAATCCGGCTACCCCCGAAGTGGAACCCGTTATTTTCGATCGTATTTTTGTGGGGAATGCCAGCACCTATCCAGCTCACGAGTCAGGCTTTGTTACTGATTCTGCCGCGGCGGCAACGGCTTTGGCCTCGGGTGTTAAAAGTTATAACGGTGCGATTGGTGTTGATGTAAATAAACAGCCGGTTAAGTCTGTTTTACAGCAAGCCAAGGCGCTGGGCATGAAAACCGGTATTGCCGTCACTTCGCAAATTGTGCACGCCACGCCAGCCGCTTATATGGCGCACAATGAAAGCCGTAAAAACTATAACGAGATTGCAGAAAGTTTTTACGACGATAAAGTCGACGGTCAGTTTGCCGCCAATGTAATGCTTGGTGGCGGTACACAATATTTTGAGCGTGAAGACCGCGATATCACCGCACAGTTTATCGATGCCGGGTATGAATATGTTGATACCTACAACAAACTGGCCACTATCCCAGCAGGTAAAGATGTACTTGGGTTGTTTGCACCAGTGGGGTTGCCTTGGGTACTGGATGACAAGCGTAAAAATCGCCTGGCTTACCTAACTGAACATGCCATTAAACACTTGGAAAACGACAACGGATTTTTCCTGTTAGTTGAAGCAAGTCAGGTAGACTGGGCTGGACATGCCAATGACATTGCTTCGGCCATGGCTGAAATGCACGATTTGAATTTAACGCTGGAATATCTTTACGAATATGTGCAGACGCATCCTGACACGCTGGTGGTGTTAACCGCTGACCACAGCACAGGGGGACTTACCCTTGGAGCACGCGGAGAATATAGCTGGGCGCCAGAATGGCTTAAAAACCTGTCTGCGTCTCCTACTGTGATTGCCGAGCAGTTGCCTCAGACTGTCGATCCGGTTGCGTTTGTTAGCGACAAATTAGGCTTTGCATTAAATGAAGATGAAGCGAAGCAGGTAATTGCGCTGGCCAAACTAAAAAGCACACGAGCGATTGAAGAAGGTATCAAGACTATACTGGATATGCGCACCAATACCGGTTGGACAACCAGTGGGCATACGGGTGTTGACGTAGAAGTGTTTGCCTTTGGCAAAGGCTATGAGTCGTTTACAGGGCAATATGACAACACCGATATTGCGAAGAAAATCTTTGCATTATTGCCGACTGAAATGAAAGCCCAGGCCTCAGACAATGCGTCTGAAGTAAAATCAAAATCCGCTGCCGGACAGTGTGACTTTGAAAAAGACTGGCGATGTCAGTAATTATTTAAGTGAATAAAAACGCCGGCAGATGCCGGCGTTTTTGTGTCTGTTGAGATGAAATATATTCAGCTCTATCAGATTTCTTTACTCTTACTGATTAATAAAACTCTCGATATCTTCGCCTGTGATTTTGCCAATTTGACTGAACAGGTACCAAAGTGCGCCCACTAGCATGATCATTGAAGGCACCACAATAACCGGATAGCTCAGCGCAGTCATTCTGCCAAGCTCTTCGGTATACGCAGTAGTGCCCGGCTCACTGACTAAAATCACCTTGGCCAGAATGTAATTCAGGGCTGAAGACAAAAAGAAAGACGCGGCAACAATGTACGAGCAGTGTTTTACTTTTTCACCAAACACCGCTTGTTTACCCTGCTTATCGAGTACTTCGTTCAGATGTGGCCAGTTTATAATCTGTTCGTTGAGGATCAGGAGTTTAACCAGAGGTTTGTCTGTCATTTGGGTGATGAGCACGGCAATGCCAATTATGCCAGGAATCGCAGCTTCTTTGATAGCGATGTACTCAGCCGGTAATTTAAGCAGGCTTATCCCACCGGTAAGAATGACACTGATAATACCTAAAATCGAAAAGCCATTTACCTTGCCGCTTTGTTTTAAGTCCCACAGGCCGTAACCCAAAGGAAAGCTCAGGGCGGCCACAATACTCCATGCGGGCCCAAGATATTCTTCAGAGCTCGTGTAGCTCATTACCAGCACGGGGATCACAATGTTAAACGCTAAATTGGGAAGAAAGCCCTGGTTTGCTGGCTTGTTTGCTTGTTGCGAAGTTTCACTCATAGGGGATATCAGTCTCTTGCGGGTTAACCTGTCCGGGCCCATAACCTGGCGCTTATTACGCCCATTACAAAACCAAAGAAATGGTACTCAAAGGATACAAATCGCTGTGTAGGTAATACGCCGAATATCATACCGCCATATAGGAAGGCTATCACCAGCGAAATCAATAATAAAT
>NZ_JBLBUE010000229.1:0-4531 GCF_047290655.1 Alteromonas sp. AMM-1
TAACCCTGAAAATTATCGATCCTGAGCCGTTTTCTGAGTCTGAGGATTTAGCGGTGCAGTTTGGTTTAACCGGCGCGACACTGGGGCCAATTGGCGAAGCAATATATTTTGGATTGGCGGGTACCAATGCGGTTGACGATCAACACAGTATTGGCTTTTTTGACCCGCAAAAAGAAACTTTTCTGGAATATGACATTAGCAAGCTGATCTATCAGTTAAGCGATCCAGAGCCGGTATCCGTTACCTTGCTGACCGATGTAAACCTGCTGGGTGGACAAAATCCGATGTCGGGTCAATACACGCCGCCCATGACCTTCTACAGTCAGCTAAATCAGCTGTACAAGGTAACCACCATTGGCAGTGATGCCATGCAGTTGCCTGATGAGACGGACGTACTGGTAGTCATTCATCCGCAAAACCTGTCGGAGTCGTTGTTGTATTCTATCGACCAGTTTGCCATGAAGCAGGGGCGCATTTTACTGTTTATGGACAGTCATTTTGAATCCGATCCAATGGCAATGATGAGCGCCATGGGCGCGAACTCATCCGTATTTCCATTGCTTGAGAAATGGGGAGTGCGGGTAGATACCAGTAAAGTGGTGTTGGATGCCAGACTGGGTCTGGAAATTCGCACGCCCGAAGGTGGCGTTTCACGCCACCCGGGTATCGTAGGACTGACTGCCGGGCAGTTAAACCGCGAAGATATTGTTACAGCGAATCTGGAACTCATTAACGGTGCGTCTTTTGCGCCGCTGTCGTTAATTGAAAATAGCCAGTTGCGACTGACTCCGTTAGCCTATTCTTCGCCTGCGAGTGTGGCGGTAAACAGTAGTGATTATGCACTCACCCGTGAACCGCTGGTTCTACAACGTATGCTCGATACTAACAAGCAGCAGTTTACCCTGGCGGCGAGAGTTACCGGTAACGCAAATTCAGCGTTTCAGAGTGCGCCAGAGTCGGAAGAAGTCAGCATCGTACAAGCTGCCCATGCCAGTCAGACATCGCAGCTTAATTTGATTGTGTTTACTGATGCCGACCTTCTGGCAGATCGTTTTTGGGTACAACAAACCAATTTCTTTGGCGAGACACTGTTCACGCCGTTTGCAAACAACGGAGACGCCATTATTAACGCCAGTGAAAACCTGGCCGGAAGCAATGCGTTAATTAGTATTCGCGGACGTGGCACTTATGCGCGTCCTTTTGTGGTAGTGCAAGCGTTAGAAGCCAAGGCTCAGGCCCGTTTCCGTGAACAGGAAGAACGCTTACAGGCTCAATTACAGCAAACGGAAGCGCAGTTAGCTCAATTACAAAATGCGCAAAGTGAATCAGGCGCACTTACGTTAACCACTGAACAACAAGCCGCACTTGATGATTTTATTGCCCAACGGGCCGCCATTCGCCGGGAATTGCGGGATGTCAGGTATCAATTGGAGCGCGATATCGACACACTGGGAAACTACCTGAAATTGTTGAACATTGCTGCATCACCCGTGTTACTGGTGACTTTGCTGTGGTTGTTTTCGCGGCTGGTTAGGCGCAGGGCAGGTAAGAAAGTCAGGGAGGAGATATCAGCATGAAGCGAATCATCGTGCTAGCTATTCTGGTCGTGATGTCATTAGCAGGGGCTTATTATTTAACTGTAGTCAAAAGTACAGCTAACAATGCGCCTGCTCATGTTCTGTTGGGCGGATTAGAAGAAAATGCGGCGCTATTAAATGCTGTGACGATTGAAACGGCCGAAGGCGTCGTTTTTAGTGCGCGCCGCGACCAGGATCAGTGGGTAGCTACCCATCTGGATAGCCTGTTAACTTTTCCGGTTAATCTGGATGAGTTGTCTGGTTTTGTCAGTCAGTTAACCCAGGCCACGGTACTGGAAGCCAAAACAGCAAAAGCCAGTCAGTATTCGCGGCTGGGCGTTGAGCCTGTCACGCAACCTGGTGCCCAAAGCACACTGATCACCCTGGCTACCGAAAGCAAACAATGGCGTGTGTTGATGGGCAATCTTGCCAGCAGTGGCATGGGGAGGTATGTCCGTGAGCCTTCGCAGCAGCGCAGCTATTTGATCGATAAGCCGCTGGAATTACCGGTTGGCAATGCCGACTGGTTGCTCAGGCAAATTATTTCGCTGTCTGTAAACAGTTTGTCTGAAGTGCGGGTGGAAGGCAAAGAACCCTACACGCTCACACGTAATGACAGCGGTGATTGGCAACTGTTTGATGTGGCAGTGTCTGAACTGGCGTATCCGGGGATTTTGTCGCAAACCTTAAATGACATTGTGAACATGAGTTATGACGATGTACGGGTGCGGCTGCCGGAAGAAGTGCTGGGGAAGGCTGTGCAGTCTGTTACGTTGCGCAATGACACCAATGAGCTTGCAATAAAGTTATACAACGCCAGAAAGGGCGAGACCGGTTACCGTGTAATCATACAACCAGTGAGTGGTGATGGCGCTATATGGACGCCTGATGGCATTGATAACTGGGTATTCAAACTCACTGATTTTCAGGCCAGAGGCCTGCTTAGCCAACGTTCAGATTTAATTAAATCGCCTGAATTGAACTAGGTCAGTGCACTCTGAAATTGGCCCGCTGGACGGGCCAATATACACCTTAACCTTTCCTATGCGGTTTTACGCTTTACAGGCTGCCAGTTGTGCGGCCAGATGAGGACACCCGATTGCTTGTGCATTAGCGATATTGGTATCCGGAATCGCATCAGGATCGTCATAGTGCGCTAACGCGGCAGTAATATCTTTTTCTCTGATGATATGCAAAACCGGGTGCGGTGACCGGTTTGTGTAGTGGCTGGCACTTTGCGGATCTTCGCCTGCGAATAAATAATCAGGGTGGAAGGTGGCAAGTTGGTAGATCCCACTGTAGTCCCAGTGGTCAATGCACTGTTGGGCCATGTCAATCAGCAACAGGAAATCGTCAAATTGGTCCCAACCGGAAGGCAAAATTAACAGGGTGGTCGCAATTGCCGGGTCGTTGTCCAGTAGATCGCATTCATCTTGCAGCGCGGTAAGTGCATCGGCCATGTCGGCACTTGTGCATTCTGCATAGCGGATTTGGTTGTGCTCACGCACATAACGGGCAAATGGACAAAAGTTATGTGCAATTACCATGGTATCCAACCAGCGCTGCACATGCAGGCTGGCCGGGGTGTCTGGTATCATGCTCATGAATGAAACTTAACGTAAGCTTCCAGCGTGTTTTCAATCAGGCTTGCAACGGTCATAGGACCCACGCCACCGGGCACCGGTGTGATGTAGCCAGCACGGTCTTTTGCTTTGTCAAACTCCACATCACCTACCATACCACCTTCTGCGGTGCGGTTAATACCCACGTCAATCACAATGGCGCCTGGCTTAATCCAGTCGCCTGGAATAAATTCAGGTTTGCCTACGGCCACGACCAGCAAGTCTGCGCGGCTAACGTGCGATTTTAAGTCCTGAGTAAATTTGTGGCAGGTGGTTACCGTGCAGCCCGCCAGCAATAGCTCCAGCGACATCGGGCGTCCTACAATGTTTGAAGCGCCAACAATCACCGCATCCAGTCCTTTCACCGGGCGCTTGGTGGCTTCAATCATGGTCATGATGCCTTTGGGCGTACAAGGGCGCAGCGCTGGAATACGTTGTGCTAATCGGCCGATATTGTATGGATGGAAGCCATCAACGTCTTTGTGCGGGTGGATGCGTTCTAAAATGGCTTCGGCGTTGAGCCCCGCAGGCAAGGGTAATTGAACCAGTATGCCGTCAATTTCCGGATCATTGTTGAGCTTATCAACCAGCTCAATTAATTCATCCTGATTGCTGTCGGCAGGTAAATCGAAAGAGCGGGATAAAAAGCCAACTTCTTCGCAGGCTTTGCGCTTGTTAGAGACATACACTTGAGAAGCAGGATCAGCACCTACCAGTACCACTGCCAGGCCAGGTTGACGTTTTCCGGCGTCGTTTAACGATTTCACATAACTGGCGACGTCTTGTCGGACTTGTTTGGCAATTTGTTTACCATCTATAAGGTGCGCGGTCATAGTTGCTTGCTGCTTCCAGTGAATTAAAAAACGGGAGTGCGATATTTTCACACAAATAGCCCGGCTTAGGAAGTTAGCATTCCGTCTATAGTGCGCTCGCAGTCATAATTTCACTATTTACACAGCCGAGGGGAATTATGTGCCTCAGCCCCCCAAATTGGCGAAAAAATAACACGGTTGATGAGTTAATGAGCATATGAACATTTTGCGTGAAAAAAGTGTTTGACGAGGTAGGGGCAAATCGGTAACATGCGCCCCCCGTAACGAGAGGGAAATTTGCTCATGTTACGCAGTCGGTGAGTGGCGCAGCTTGGTAGCGCACTTGTTTTGGGTACAAGGGGTCGCAGGTTCAAATCCTGTCTCACCGACCACTTTATGCTAGCGTAGATTCGCCGAGCGTCCGTAGCTCAGCTGGATAGAGCAACGGCCTTCTAAGCCGTGGGTCGCAGGTTCGAATCCTGCCGGGCGCGCCATGCGAGTCAGGTAGGTCCTGATAGCA
>NZ_JBLBUE010000023.1:0-39028 GCF_047290655.1 Alteromonas sp. AMM-1
CTTTGCTGAGGCGGAAAAAGGCGAGTAAGCACAATAACAACAATAATCAGTAGTCAGGATCAACGATGATCAGATTTGAGCAGGTAAGCAAAACTTATCCCGGTGGCCAGCGGGCACTGTCAAAAGTGGATTTTCATATTGCACAAGGCGAAATGGCATTTTTGACCGGTCATTCCGGCGCAGGGAAGAGCACACTGCTTAAACTTATAAGTATTATGGAACGCCCCACGGTTGGGCGCGTACTGATTAATGGTCATGATTTGAATGTGATTAAGCGCCGTCAGATTGCCTACATCCGCCGTGATATAGGCATGATTTTCCAAAGCCATCAGTTGCTGATGGAAAAAACAGTGTTCGACAACGTCGCCCTGCCACTGGTGATTGAAGGCTATTCCCACAAAGAGATCAGTAAACGCGTGGACGCTGCACTGGAAATGGTAGGGTTGAGTAGTAAAGCGCGCAATTTACCTATTACCCTGTCGGGTGGTGAACAACAACGGGTGGGTATTGCCCGGGCAGTAGTAAACAAGCCACCATTGCTTTTAGCCGATGAGCCAACAGGTAACCTTGACCCTAAATTGTCGATGGAAATTGTACGCTTGTTTGAAGACTTTAATCAGGCGGGGGTCTCTGTATTAATTGCAACCCACGATTTGGGCCTGATTGCCCGTATGAAATATCGCACGCTCACCCTGAAAAACGGCAAAATGATTACCGATGGCTTAACGGAAGACGAGGCTATGTTATGAGTATTCTTTTTAAGGGCCGCAGTCAGGGTGCCAGTGAGCGCAAAGTAAATATCCTGCAGCGTACAGTGATGTTCTTCGTTAATCACGTCAGACAGGCCCTGGGGAGCCTGGGTGAGCTATGGCGTCAACCTGCGGCATCGCTTATGACCATTGGCGTGTTAGGACTGAGTATAACCTTGCCAAGTACCCTGTATATCCTGGTTAAAAATACCGAGAAAATCAGTGCGGGTTGGGAACAGGCCGCAGAAATATCCCTGTTCCTGAAATCCGGCACTTCTGCAGGCAGTGCACAACAACTTATTACACGGTTACAAACCTGGTCAGAGATAGACAGAGTTGTGTATATACCCGCCGATGATGCGCTGGCCGAGTTTCAGCAGCTATCTGGACTGGGGGATGCGGTGAAATATCTGGAGTCAAATCCCTTGCCTGATGTGGTGCTGGTTACCCCGAATGAAAAGCACATTGCGCCTACTTCAGCCCGGTTGCTGCTTGAAAAACTGCAGCAACAACGAGAAGTGGATATTGGTAAACTCGACATCGAATGGCTGGAAAGGCTATACCGGTTTCTGAACATCGCCACTGAACTGGTCACCATTATAGGTGTGCTGTTGTTCATTGCGGTTGTGTTGATTGTGGGTAACACTATCCGTTTGAATATATTGAATAAACGCGATGAAATCCTGGTGATGAAGCTGGTGGGAGCCACCGATAGCTTTATCCATCGCCCGTTTTTGTATACCGGTTTTTGGTACGGGTTGTTAGGGGGCGTAATTGCCTGGATGGCGGTGATCCTGATTTTATGGTGGATGGATAGCAGTATTCAGGCATTTGCTGCCCTGTACGATAAGAGCTTTCGTATTACCGGTTTAACCGGTAGCGCACTGGTAACTATGCTGGTGTTATCGGTGTTACTTGGCCTGGTGGGATCGTTGATTTCTGTGCAGCGACATGTGCGGGAAATTGAGCCGCAATAGTGCCTTCCTTTACGTATATACAGCAGGGGCAATCATTACCTGCTGTTGGCATCTACCTGGTATTCTATGAATTACCTGGCGCATCTTTTTCTGGCGCAACCTCATCCTGATTCCTATTTTGGTAATCTCTTAGGGGATTTCCGGCGTGGTGTTAACGTTGAACAATATGATGTTGCGGTTCAGGCAGGTTTAGCAAATCATATATTGGTGGATAAATTCACCGACGCACATCAGTCTGTAATCCTTGCCAGGCAATTAGTTAGTCCTGTCCGGCGGCGGTTTGCCGGCATTATGCTGGATATTTGCTTCGACCACTTCTTGTTGCGTCATTGGAATACCTTTTCAGCAGAATCCCTGGCCTCATTCTCCCAGCGGGTTTACACAGGACTTGCGGAACGCCATGAACACATGCCGCCGCCAATGCAACGCATGGTGGGTAGCATGCTTAATCATAAATGGCTGGCGGGGTATGATTACATATTACAGCTTGAGGCTGTACTGGATCGCACCGCCAGCAGGATCCGGTTTCGCCATCAGTTCTACGGCAGTATTGTTGAAGTTAAAGCGAATTATGCGGCATTTGAAGCCGCTTTTCTTGCCTTGTTTCCGGCGCTGATAGCACATGTTAAGCGCCACAGCCCGGAAAAACGCCCAGAATTCCGAGAATTGATGTAATAAGGCGTTACTTGTCAGTAACGATTTTCTTAGGGAAATACGCCGACAAGGTTTTGCGAATACCATTTCCCCACACAATCGCCTGATTGTATAAACTGTGCAGGTATTTTTGATCGATATTCAATTCCCGGGATTCTCTGATCACATTCATCCACAGTGCGCTTTCAAAGGCGCGAACCAGCTTTTTGTAATGATTGAACTCTGCAGATTTACCCAATAGCGCGTCGTTTACTTCATCAGTAAGGGGAAGCTGGCGCAATACATCCGGCATATCCTGATCCAGCAGGGCATCGAGTAATGAGAACAAGCCAATCAAAAAGCCAATAGGTGGATCTGAGTTTAAACCGCGCTCGTGAGCCAGTAAGTCAAAGAACTTCGCCCTTACCAGCGACATGTGAAGTAGTTCCAGGGGTTTGTCGTCACCTAAATTGGCAAGTGACAACAACGCAATGAATTTTTTGATTTCCACTTCACCCATATAATTGAGTGCATGGCGAAGCGATGTGATCTTGTAGCGCTTATTAATTGTCGGGTTGTTGATAAATTTCAACAGCAGGAACGACAACGCTGCATCGCGTTCAACGATTTGGTTTATGCGATCCAGATTAAACTGCGAACTTGAGCTTTCGCCCATTAAATCAACCAGATTCAACTTGGATGCGGGTAACTGGCGCTGAATACGTTTTTCCGGTGTGGCAAAAAAATAGCCCTGGAAAAAATCAAACCCGAGTTCACGGCACACCACAAAATCATCATGGTTATCTACATTTTCAGCGACTAATTGAATATGTGAGGCCAGAAAACGGGGAATGTTCTTCTCGATAATTTCGTAGTTGGCTTTGGTAACATCCACTTTCAATATATCGATAAGTGGAAAAATAGAGTGCTGACCGCTAATCATAGCCGGGTCATCAATGGCCAGTTTAAAGCCGAGTTGTTTTACGTGTTTACAGGCATCCACCAATGCAGTTTGCTGCATGGGATAGTCTGACAGCTCAATGACTACGGTGTCGGGGTTTAATGCAGTGGGCAATCCGGATATCAGGGTTTCACTCTGAAAGTTGATAAATGACGTTTTATCCCCGCAAATATCATCCAGCCCCAACGTGTGAAAGTGTTCGGCAATATACCGGGCTTTGTCTGCATCGTGTGAAGGATAAGCGCCAGATTTTCCATCGCGAAACAGGAGTTCGTAACCAAATACTTCCTTGTCGCGATCTAAGATAGGTTGGCGTGCAATAAAGGCGAACATGACTCTGGATAATCCTTCTGGTACAACGGGCTCAGCGCATAGAGACCTAATGTAAACTTTAACCGATGGTTAAAGTTTGATCCATCTTTTGTTAGATAATGATCAATTTATATTGCCTTTTTCGCATGAACGTCAACTACTACTTTATCGTGCCTTTACAGATGTCAGCGGCCCATTGCAATGCCTCTGTGTAGTACTGGTGTAATTCAACCTGTTTGAGTTTCAGGCGAGAGCCGAGTGTCTTCACGGCGCTCCATTGTCCCATTTCAAATGCTTTTACCAAATGAAGGCAGTCTTTCAGGGTGTTTTTGTTGCCGCATAGCGCCGCTTTTGCCTCTTCGGGTAATGGCAGTTTATCTACTAATGTACGCATGTCCTGTTGCATCAGTGTATCAATCAACGACAACAACCCTGTTAGGAATCCGGCATTGCGCTCATCACATTGTTTTAATGCAATCAGTATGGACTCGCAGAATTTTGCTCTTACCAGACTCATGGTGAGTAATTCGCCTGGCTTATCCCCTGACATATTCGCCAGTGTGAGAAGCGCAATAAATTTGCGTACTTCTTCCTGCCCCATAAATGTCATGGCGTGTTTAAGCGAAGTGATTTCGTTGCGTTTGTTTACCGTAGGATTATTAATAAATCGCAGCAAAAGATACGACAAGGATACATCCCGTTCCAGGATCTGATTAATCTTGTTGATGTCTAATTCGGGTCTGGTGCTTTCCTGTAGCAATTCCAGCAAATTGAGTTCATTAGACCCAAGCTTGCGGTGTTTCAGGATTTGCGGCTTGGCGAAAAAATACCCCTGAAAGTAGTCAAAACCAAGGTCAAGGTAATACTTGAACTGTTGAGCGGTTTCGATGCGCTCCGCTACCAGTTTTATGCCTTTCTCTTTTAAGAAGGGAATGGTATTGCGAATCTGGTCGTCGGTTACGGTTGTAATATCGAACTTAACAATGCTGATATAAGGCAGCAACGAGAGCCATTTTTCGTCGAGGTCGTAATCGTCCAGCGCCAGTGCATAACCTTGCTCAGCAAATTGCTTACAGGCGATGGCCAAATTATCTGACACTTCTACGGTTTCTGTGATTTCAATCACCACATCGGCTGGCGTCAGACTGGTTGGAAAGCGGTGAAGCAGGGTATCAGTATGGAAGTTAATGAAAGCAATTGCACCACCGGTTACTTCGTCAATGCCCACATTCAAATGGCTTTCCGTAAGAATTCGTGACGTCGCTTCATCAGGCGATATGTTTGGGAAACAATTTTGTTCCCCGTCTCTGAAGAGCAGCTCATAGGCATAGAGCTGTTTATTGGTGTCGACGATGGGTTGCCTTGCAATATACGCAAACATTCAAACCTCGAAATACAGCAGTTAAGCGCAAACAACTTGTTATTGTTGATCGTTTGTTATTCACTGAACCGTAATATACCTGTATGACATTTAATTGCTATTCAAAAATAGACTGGGATTGGAACTTTTTTTCATAAAAACGGTCTTGAATAATAGAAGTAATGACCCTATATTCAGGGTTTGCGAAGTCGGTGAGTTATCGTCTTGGCGTCGCACATAATTAACTTGTTTGTTATATTGGTGTGCTAGGGATTTTTTGAGGTGATTATGAGCAATAAGTTGCAAACAATGGCGTTGTCCGTTCCTCATAGCGGTAGCATTGAAGGCTATATTCAGGCCGTCAGTACAATTGACATGCTAACTGCGGAAGAAGAGCGCGAACTCGCGTTACGCTTGCGTGAAGACGAAGATATCGACGCTGCACGTAAGCTCGTTATGTCTCATCTGCGTTTTGTTGTGCACATTGCCAAGTCTTATTCCGGTTATGGCCTTCCTCAGGCTGACCTGATTCAGGAAGGTAATATCGGATTGATGAAGGCGGTTAAACGTTTTGACCCTTCTGTAGGCGTGCGCTTGGTATCGTTTGCGGTACATTGGATCAAAGCGGAGATCCACGAGTTTGTGCTGAAAAACTGGCGCATCGTGAAAGTGGCTACTACCAAGGCGCAGCGCAAGTTGTTCTTCAACCTGCGCAAATCAAAGAAACGTCTTGGCTGGTTCACTCATGAAGAAGTAAAAACCGTTGCAGACGAATTAGGTGTAAGCACCAAAGAAGTGCTGCAAATGGAAGCCCGCATGAGCTCGCAGGATCAGGCATTTGATTTGTCTGCCGACGATGAAGAAAGTGGAAGCTTCGCGCCAGTTCAGTATCTGGAAGACAAGTCTACTGATGTAGAAACCAGCGTAATAAGCAATGACTGGGATTCAAATGCAACTAAGCGTTTGTACTCAGCCATAAAAACACTGGATGAGCGCAGTCAGGAAATCATTGAGACTCGTTGGCTAGCCGACGACAAAACTACCCTGCAAGATTTGGCAGATAAATATCAGGTCTCTGCAGAGCGCGTTCGTCAAATTGAAAAGAACGCAATGAAAAAACTGCAGGCCGCAATGGCAGCCTGAGCCAGTTAAGCATGACAAAAAACGCCTCGATTCTGAGGCGTTTTTTTTGCCTTATTCAGACTTTCTGTGCGGATGGGAGTATCCAGTAAATACCATGGAATTCAGCAACCGGCGTGGTATCGTCTAATACCTGTACTTCCAGTTCCAGCTTGCACTTCTTGCCTTTTTCCAGTGTGGTAAACTTGCCTTTTAATCGTTCCAGATTACAGACTGCCCGCGGCTTCATGGTAATCGGTTTGTGATAGTGAATGTTGCCATCGCCCAGCACAATATCACCGGTTAAGCCGCGTTCTTTTAACTGCAAAAAGATCATACCCCAGCCAGTGAGTGTGGCTAAAGAGAATATGCTGCCGGCAAACATGGTGCCGTGTATGTTGATGTTTTTGTTGAGTGATGCACGGGTTTCCAGTGTTTTACCGGTAAACTGGTGCAGTTTTATGCCCATATGTTCGGTAATTGGAATGGTTTCTGACCAGGTATCCTGCAGCTCCTGGCACCAGTCCGGATGCAGCACCAGCAACGAAAAATCATCGAGCTTTTTAACCATTTGCTGGCGTTTTAACAAGCCAAGCTCATTGGGTGCTTCACGTTCAATTTTAAAGCCGCAGGCCTTAAAGAACTCAATGGAGATTTCTCGGCTGTTGGTTACGGCTCTGATTGCCCCTAATTCTCTGGCAACGGCTTCCAGGGCATTCAGAATTAACTGACCCAGTCCTTTGCGCTGATAGTCACTATGTACAGCAATATGACGGATCTGAGCCTCTTCAGCGGTATTCAGGTGCACGCGTCCACACGCCACTATGTCGCCTTTGTTATTCAGCACTACACGGTGCTCACTCACCTGTTCGTACTCATCTTTTTCTGAACCGGGCGGGAAATTCCAGGGCTGACGCAGATACTGCCACCGGAAATGGTAATACGCGGCTAATTCTTCGTCGCTTTTGGGTGTAGCAATCTTAAACACAGGTAACCGGTCTCGAGTTGAACACAGGGCCTCACATTAAATCGTAAGCCTTGCCGAACAGCAAGTAGCATTCTTCGAAAGCGGCGAAACTTCTACACCTGAAAGTGAAAGGTAACCGGACCATCGTTTATCAGGTGGACTTTCATGTCTGCACCGAATTCACCTGTCTGCACCGGAATGCCGGTGGCTTTTAGCGCATCTACGAATTGCAGGTACAATTGCTGGCCGATTGCTGGCGACGCGCCTCGGGAAAAGCCGGGCCGATTGCCTTTTTGCGTGTCTGCCACCAACGTGAACTGCGAGACAACCAGTATGGCACCACCAGTTTGCTGGATATTGAGGTTCATCTTTCCCTGTTCATCACTGAACAGACGATACTGACTGATTTTTTTGACCAGTTTGTCGATTTGAGCCTGGCCATCATCTTTTTCTACACCCAGTAACAACAGTATGCCTTTACCAATTTGGCCAATCACATTTGCTTCTACGGTAACACTGGCTTCACTAACGCGTTGAACTAATCCAATCATAACTTTTGCTGCAATAACTGTTTGAAATGCTCAATGGCGTTTTTTAGCGCCAGTTTAATTGCCGGTTCAGTACTGCTGTGTCCCGCACCGGGTATCATATGCAATTGGCTCAGCGGCCAGTGTTCATGCAATGTGGTTGCGTTTTCTGGTTTGCAAATCGTATCACATCGCCCGTGAATAATGATTCCCGGAATACGCGCAAGCATGCTCGCTTTGCTAATAATCTCGTTCTCGGCAATGAAGCACTGCTGTGCGATATAGTGCCATTCAAGTACTGCAAGTGACATCACGGTTGGATGAACGGGTAATGAAGTGGGGTAACCGGCATTGGTATACACCCGAGCAATGCTTTCTTCCCAGGAGTACCATTTTGCTGCGGAGCGTTGTGCCTGGTCAGAGGCTAAATCAGTAAACATCTCTGTATAATGCCCGATAATATCTTGTACATTTTGTGCGTCAGGACAATCTTCAACAAATGCAGGGTACAAATCAGGATATATTTGTGCGGCGCCACCCTTTGGGTCCAGAAACCAATTGAAATCTTCTTGCCGTGCCAGAAATATCCCCCTGAGTATAAGGCCGGAAACGGTTTCCGGTTCCTCCAGCGCAGCCAGCAACGCAAGTGTACTGCCCCAACTGCCACCAAATAGCAGCCACTTATCAATGCCAAGGTGTGTTCTGAGTTGGCGAATATCGGATAACAGATGCTGGGTGGTATTGTGTTCAAGTAACAGATGTGGGGTTGAGCGGCCGCATCCACGCTGCTCAAATCCAATTACATGGTAAGCATCCAGGGGAAATAATTGCATGTAATCCGGAGCCAAACCTGCGCCCGGGCCGCCGTGAATCATGAGAACCGGAATGCCTTCGGGATTCCCGGAACACTCATAATATATGCGGTGATTGTTGCCTACATCTAAATGGCCGTGATGATAGCGAGTGGTGGGCACGGTTAAGTTCTCTTACAAATCAAGTTTTGAATATCGTTGTAACTTAACCCTAATTGATTTAGTTTACGGAGTAAATTGTATTTGTATTAAGGATGTTTTTTATGGCAGGTCAAGGTTCTGGCGGAAATGTATTAGCCGCAATTTGTAGTTTCTTTATCCCTGGCTTAGGGCAATTGGTGCAGGGACGAATTATGTCTGCATTGATGTTCTTTCTTATCTGTGCGGTAAGTTATGCGCTGTCTGCTACCATTATTCTTATCTTTATGTGGGTAGTGGGTGCAATCTTTCACCTGTGGTCAATTATTGACGCCGCAAAATTTAGAAGCGAGTAATGTTTAAAAAGGTAATCTCATGCGAAGCATAATACCTGTTGTACTCACGGTAGCGTTGACCGCCGGTCTTACTGCTTGTCAGAGTGCTTATTACGCAGCCTGGGAAAAAGTAGGCGTAGAAAAACGCGACATACTGGTAGACCGGGTTGAGGATGCCAGGGATTCCCAGCAGGAGGCTGAGCAACAGTTTACCTCAGCGCTTGAAGAGTTTTCTGCTTTGCTTCAGTTTAATGGTGGCGAGCTGGAAGAAGCTTACAATACCCTGAACGATAAATACGAAGCGAGTAAGCAAGCGGCTGATGATGTTACCCAGCGTATCGATAAAATTGAAAGTGTGGCAGAAGCACTGTTCGATGAATGGGAAACCGAACTGGAACAATATTCAAATGCCAGTTTAAAGCGTAGCAGTCAGCAAAAGCTCTCTGAAACCCGTTTGAAGTACAACAAGATGATACGCGCAATGCGTCGCGTTGAAAGCAGCATGCAGCCGGTGCTGGCAACGCTGCAGGATAACGTGTTGTTTTTAAAACATAACCTGAATGCCAGTGCAGTAGGGGCGTTACAGGGTGAACTGGGGACTATTGAGAAAAACGTGAAAAGCTTATTGAAAGACATGCAGGCCGCGATTTCCCAGTCTAATGCATTTATTGCTGAGATGGCTGGTTAGAGATGGTTAGTTAGCTAACTTGTTTTTCCGTTGAAAAGAAAAAGGTCAGCAGTTTGCTGACCTTTTTGCTGTGGAGTGGCAGAGCTAGTTTACCGGTAAATCCCGGGGCTCTTCCGTGGTGCCTTTGTCTGTCTCTGAGGCGTCTGCCAGTGAACAGGTAAATTCCGCACCAAGTAATACAACCATCCATGACAGGTAAATCCACAGGAATAAAATAGGCAATGCTGCCAATGCACCGTAGATAACCTGATACGAGGGAAAACTGGTAACGTAAAATGCGAAGCCTTTTTTACTCAGTTCAAACAATAACGTAGCCAACATTGCGCCGCCTAAGGCGTGTTTTGTTGGCACCCGGCGATTAGGTACCAGCGTGTACAAAATAATGAAGGCAGCAAGCGCAGTAAAACTGGGTACCAACTCCAACATAAAAGTGCCGAGTCCTGGCGTATATTCTTCCGCAAATTCAGCCAGCCCGGTCAGATAGGAAGTCATTAGTACACTGGCTCCCATCAGCAGTGGCCCCAACGTGATCACCATCCAATAGATTGCAAAGGTATAGATTAGTGGGCGCTCACTTTGCGTACGCCATATGCGATTCAATGTTTTATCAATGTTGGAAATAAGCAATAACGCCACAATCAACAACGATAGAATTCCCACTGCTCCCATCTGTGATGCGTTGCTAACGAAGTCACCAATGTAACGGTGTACCACATCGCTGGCTGTGGGAACAAAATTGCTGAAAATGAACTGTTCCAGTTTATTGCGTACCTGGTCGAAGGCCGGGAATGCCGACAAAATGGTAAAGAACACCATAATAAAGGGCACAAGCGATAACAGGGTGACGTAGGCCAGATGGCCCGCAGAAATGGCGATGTTGTCGGTTCGACACCGGGTAATAAATACCGAACCAAAATTAATCAGTTTGGTGGACCAGGTTTCCCAAAGCGCTTGCCAGTCAGGCTTTTCCACAACAATTCCTTGCCTATGCGTAAAAGCCTAGTCTACCGCGTCCGTGCGGTTCATCAAATGATTTGTGTTAATTGCACTCAGTTGTTGTTAGCGCGCACGCCTAACATATGGCAAATCGCGTAGCTTAATTCGCTGCGATTAAGGGTATAGAAGTGGAAGTGCTTTACGCCTTCTTTGGCCAACACTTTTACCATGTCCATGGCAATATTGGCACCTAACAGATTGCGGGTGGTTTGATCGTCATCGTCCAAACCATCAAACATTTTGTGCAAATAGCCTGGCACATGCACGTTGGTAAAGCCCGCAAATTTCACCAGCGTTTGGTAGTTAGTTACTGGCAGAATGCCTGGCACGATATCCAAATCAATGCCAGCTGCAGCTGCGCGGTCACGGAATCGCAGATACACGCTGGCATCAAAGAAAAACTGAGTAATGGCCTCTGTAGCGCCTGCCTCTGCTTTGCGCTTCAGGTTCAGCAAATCAAATTGTGCATTGGGTGCTTCAGGGTGCTTCTCCGGGTAAGCAGCTACCGAAATGTCAAAATCCGCAACGTCTTTTAACAATGCAACCAGATCAGATGCATACATATCGGTTTTATCGACGCCTGGCGGTAAGTCTCCACGCAGTGCAACTATGCGGCGAATACCTGAGTCCCAGTAATCTTTTGCGATTTGCTTGAGTTCGTCTTTAGTGGCATCAACACACGTTAAGTGTGGGGCTGCGGTTACACCCGTTTGCTGCTGAATGCGTTTAACGATGTCATGGGTACGGTCACGCTCGCCACTGTTTGCGCCATAGGTAACCGACATGTAAGAAGGTTTCAGAGGCGCCAGACGCTCAACTGATTTCCATAGTGTCTTTTCCATCGACTCTGTTTTAGGCGGAAAAAATTCAAATGACACGTCTATGTCACGTAGTTCCGACAGCGATTGGTTTAGGGCATCGACCCCTTGTGCGTATGACACCATGATGTATTTTCTCAACTGGACGTTTAGACGTCTAAACTAAAGAATATATGTCTGGACGTCAAGCGGTTTACACTGCTCAATTGACCTTTTCTGTGGTTTGTTTAGAATTTCTCAACATAATAAATAATCAATAGCTGGAATTAAGAATGGCAAAGTGGGACGGAAAGTACATTCACCCGTACGCAGAACACGGTAAAAAGAGTGAGCAGGTTAAAAAAGTCACTGTTTCGATTCCCATCAATGTACTGAAAGTGCTAACGGATGAACGGACCCGACGCCAGATTAATAACCTTCGCCATGCAACGAATTCGGAATTGTTATGCGAAGCGTTTCTGCATGCCTTCACTGGTCAGCCATTACCTGATGATGAAGATCTCCGTAAAGACAACCCTAACCGCATTCCTGGCGAAGCTCGCCGAATTATGTTGGAGATGGGATTAGATCCAGACGCCGAGGAAGGTGAAGAAGAGTAGTCCTTGGCATGATGTCGTAATACAAGAACAAAGAACGCCTCTGTAGAGGCGTTCTTTGTTTATAGCGTTATAAACATGATTAACGGTTTACGCGTAATCCGGGATCACATCTAAACGCGCCACGCCCGAATCAATTGCAGCTTGTGCAACGGCTCTCGCAATACGCGAGCACAAACGCGGATCCATTGGCTTGGGAATAATGTAGTCTTTTCCAAAGCTTAAAGACGCCGACTTACTGGCTTTCAATACCGATTCTGGTACCGGCTCTTTTGAAATTGCTCGCAACGCTTCAACTGCGGCCACTTTCATTGCATCGTTAATGGCTGACGCACGCACATCCAGTGCACCGCGGAAAATAAATGGGAAGCACAGTACGTTATTAACCTGATTTGGATAGTCAGAGCGGCCGGTTGCCATAATGATGTCAGAACGGGTAGCCAAGGCAACTTCCGGTTTGATTTCCGGATCCGGGTTTGAACAGGCAAACACAATCGGGTTTGGCGCCATCAGCGCCAGGGCTTCCGGTGGCAGTAAATCCGGACCTGATACACCTACAAAAATGTCAGCACCATCCATTACATCTTCCAGCGTGCGCTTGTCGGTATTGTTGGCAAACAACATTTTGTGCTCGGTTAAATCATCGCGACGCGTGTGGATCACGCCTTTTCTGTCGAGCATATAGATACGCTCACGCTGAGCGCCACACTTAATGAGCAATTCCATACAGGCAACCGCTGCCGCACCCGCACCAAGGCACACGATTTTCGCGTCTTCTATGGATTTTCCCTGTATTTCAAGCGCGTTGAGCATACCTGCGGCAGTGACGATAGCCGTGCCGTGCTGATCATCGTGGAATACCGGAATTTTGCAGCGTTTGATCAGTTCCTGTTCTATTTCGAAGCACTCAGGTGCTTTGATATCTTCCAGGTTAATCCCGCCAAAGGTGTCGGCAATATTGGCAACCGTGTTGATAAATTCTTCGGTAGTGCGGTGTTTTACTTCAATATCAATCGCATCCAAACCGGCAAAGCGTTTAAACAGCAGTGCTTTACCTTCCATTACCGGCTTGGAGGCCAGAGGACCTAAGTTCCCTAATCCCAGAATGGCGGTGCCGTTGCTGATTACAGCAACCATGTTACCTTTACCGGTATACTTGTAAGCAGCGTTGGGATCTTCAGCGATTTCGCGACAAGGCTCTGCCACGCCAGGGCTGTAAGCCAGTGCTAAATCATCAACGCTGTCTGCGGGTTTAGACAGTTCTACGCGAATTTTGCCCGGCGTAGGGTAGGCATGATAGTCGAGGGCACGTTGGCGAAAATCTGACATTCTTTAAATATCCTGTAATGCTTGTTGTCGCACCTTTATAAAGGTGACCGTCAGTCGCTAGTTATTATAATTATTATTTATGGCAAACTTTAACACAGTGAAATCATAAGCGTATACAAACAATTTCGGTTACACGCCTTTAAAATAACGTGTCCGATGAGTTACCGCCAAATACAGCAAGCTATACTCGATATTTTCTATATTTATCTGTTTTGTGAATGGCATTTATCCAGTGTATTGATAGTTGTGGAAAGTGTTCAAAAAACACAATGTTCAGGCACAAAAAAAGCGCCACAAAGGCGCTTTTCTCTGAAACTTAATGAGCTTATTTCTTGCCCAGTGCACCGAAACGCTTCTTGAAGCGATCAACACGACCACCGGTGTCAACGTTACGTTGCTTACCAGTGTAGAAAGGGTGACAAGCTGAACATACGTCCAGGTTGATGTCTTTGCCCAGTGTTGAACGAACAGTGATAACGTTACCGCAAGAACAGTTTGCTGTAATTGCTTCGTATTTTGGATGGATATCTTGTTTCATTGGATTACCTCATATAAAGGCCGTATCGCTATCCAGCCCGAAGCTGAACACCATACGTAGCTAAATTCAGTACAAGCGATATTCGCTTGGTTTTTAAGAGCGGCGCATATTACTGGATGTCGATAAATCAATCAAGATTTTTATCGATTAAAGTACGGCCCGACAGGTGTCCCAGCCGTAATTTTCTTCAGTAACCTGACGGATTAATGTTATTCTGCCCGGCTAACGTTTAAGTTTGTCAATGTGTAAGAAACAGCACAGGATACGCTGATAAATAATCATGCCCGTAGTTGATGTCGCGGTACCCGTACCGCTAAAGCAATCGTTTAGTTACCGCCACCACACGCCCGTTCAAATCGGTGTGCGCGTACAGGTGCCGTTTGGAAACCGCACCCTGATTGGCGTGGTGTTAAATTGCGCTGAAGATGACGCGACCAACGCAGAGCTGGCTTTAAAGCCCGTAACCGACGTACTGGATGACGTGCCACTTTTTGATGCTACCCTGATTACGTTGGTTAACTGGCTGGCGAAATACTACCACCATCCCATTGGCGAGGTATGGGCCACGTTGATGCCGGTGCGTTTACGCAAAGGTATGCCGCTTACCGACAAGCTCGATGCTTTTGCAATAACCGAGAGCGGACGGGACGCTTTAGAACAATCGCTGGTAAAAGGAAAAAAGCAACAGCAGTGCCTGGCAATGTTTGCAGAAGGGACGGTTGAAGAAGGTGAAATAAAGCAGCTGTTTACACCTGCCGTGGTGAAGGCGCTCCTGGAAAAAGCACTCATTCATCCAGTGCAAATCACCCAGCAAAGTCAGCCAGACTGGGCTTCGTATTCATTACAGGAAACGCCGCCTTTTGCCTCACGGGAACAAGCGGTTGCCATTGCGGCAATTAATCAGGCGGGGGCGGCGTTTCGCACATTTTTAATCGAAGGCGTTACCGGTAGCGGTAAAACTGAAGTGTATCTGCAGGTTATCGCGCCTGTGTTAAAAGCCAACCGGCAGGTGCTGATACTGGTACCTGAAATAGGGCTGACACCACAAACGGTGGGGCGCTTTGAGCGGCGCTTCGGTGTAAAAGTGGGTGTGTTGCATTCGCAGATGTCAGATCTGGCCAGGCTGCAGGTGTGGCAGCAATCGCGCCGCGGTGAACTTGGCATTGTTATTGGGACCCGTTCAGCCATTTTTACACCGATGGCCCGTCCGGGCATGATCATTGTTGATGAAGAACATGATGAGTCGTTTAAACAGCAGGATGGCCTGCGTTATCACGCGCGGGATCTAGCCGTTAAGCGGGCGCAAACCGAACAAGTACCGCTTTTACTCGGCAGTGCAACGCCATCACTGGAGAGTCTGAACAACGCGCTGGCAGGCCGCTATATTCATCTGCAACTCAGCGAGAGGGCAGGCGGTGCCAGCCATACTCAGCTAAAAGTGCTCGATTCGCGTGATCAGCCGCTCCAGGCGGGTATTGCTGCAGGCTTGCTTGGGATTATGCGCAGCCATTTGCAACAAGGTAATCAGGTACTGGTGTTTTTAAACCGTCGGGGCTATGCGCCCGCGGTGTTGTGCCACCACTGCGGTCAAACCGTTGATTGCAAAAGTTGCGACCGGCCATACACCTTCCACAAGTCGCAGGCTCGCTTGCAGTGTCATCATTGTGGCGCCAGCAAACGAATGCCGACACAGTGCGGTGCTTGTCATAGTACTTCATTGCAAACATCAGGCATTGGAACCGAGCAACTCGAACAAGGGCTAGGCGAGCTTTTCCCAGACGTGAAGCAGGTTAGAATCGATAGCGATGCGGTGCGTGGCAAAGGTGCGCTGGTTGCCCGGCTGGATGAAATCAACGCGCGAAAATATCAGTTGCTTGTTGGCACGCAAATACTCTCCAAAGGACATCACTTTCCCCACGTTACGCTGGTAGTAGTATTGGATTGTGATGGCGCGTTGTTTTCTGCCGATTTTCGCGCACCGGAAAAATTTGCACAGTTAATCACCCAGTTAGCAGGGCGTGCCGGACGTGCTACCAAGCCAGGTGAAATGGTTATTCAAACCGATAACCCCGGGCATCCACTACTTCAGGATTTAATACAAAACGGTTTTGCACACTTTGCCCGCCATGCATTGCATGAACGCAAAATGGCGAACCTGCCGCCCTACAGTGCTCAGGCAGTGATTCGGGCAGAAGCCAATACTGCGCAGCAGGTGCATACATTCCTGCAGCAAGTGAAGCAGGTATTTGCTGTCAGTAGCAATCAGTTTGGCGGGTATCTCGCTGGCCCGTTGCCTTGTCTTATTGAGAAACGCCAGGGGCGCTTTCGTTTTATGGTATTGCTGCAGTGTACCCAGCGTGTGGCATTGCACGCCTGGATCACCAGCTCGTTACGCGACGTTCAGGGATTGCCACTAGCTAACCGTGTGCGCTGGAGCTTGGATATCGACCCCGTAGATTTCAGCTAATTGTCTGATACTGCAATAAATGCTGGTTGTAACCTCAATAAAATGTCATAACGGGTAAAACTTGGGCAGCTTTTTCTAAACAGGCGCGTTACACTGGTCTGCTCATTGGTATGTTCACTAATGAGTAGTCAGGTTTTAGAATTTTGCGCATGTTTGCGTGCCGTATGATAGATAGATTAGAAAGGCATTATGTCTCAACGCGATTATGTTTCTCGTGGCCGCACACCACAGAAAAAACAGAAAAATAAAAAAACGACAGGAAACGCCCGCAACAATGCTGGCCCATTGCCGGCTAAAACCGTCTCTTGGGTTGCTGTTGGAGTTGTCATTGCATTGCTGGTTGGGTTTGCTTACTTCCTGTGGTCGATTAAAGATAACGTAGAACCTGATGGCGTGCAGCCGCTGGCGAAAAAGCCAGTGGCAGTTGAAGATGAATTGCCAGAGTTACCACAGGAAGAGTGGGAATATATTAAAACGCTGCCTGGTTACGAAGTTGAAGTGGATGTTGCTCAACAAGAGAAGTCAGATAAACGTTACCTGATGCAGTGCGCGTCGTTTAAAACTCGCGCTCAGGCAGAAGAAATGCGCGCAAAAATCGCCTTTCAGGGTATGGAAGCGCAAATCCGCCGAAGTGACGGTGACAATGGCGAATGGTTTCGCGTAATTTTGGGGCCCTATGACGCTAAACGTGATGCAGAGCGCGCCAAGCATGCACTGCGTAAAGTGAATATTACCACCTGCCAAATCTGGTTCTGGAATTTATAATCTGATCTTTTCTGGCCGTTGTATCTAACGGCCCTTGAAATTCTCTTTTCGTTCCCCCATTTTCCTTTCATTGTTCATGCATTGCCCGAGTTTTGATAATGGCAATGCCATAACCACCCAAGTGGAGTGAATGTGACTACAATTGTATCTGTCCGTCGGGACAACCAGGTAGTAATGGCCGGCGATGGTCAGGTATCGCTGGGCAATACCGTGATGAAAGGTAACGCAAGAAAGGTGCGTCGCTTATACAAAAACAAAGTACTCGCGGGGTTTGCCGGTGGTACCGCTGATGCGTTTACCCTGTTCGAACGTTTTGAAGCTAAACTGGAAATGCACCAGGGACACTTAACCAAAGCTGCAGTGGAGCTGGCTAAAGACTGGCGCACCGACCGCATGTTGCGCAAGCTTGAGGCGTTGCTGGCCGTTGCCGACGAAACAGCATCGTTAATCATTACGGGTAACGGTGATGTTGTGCAGCCGGAGCAGGACTTAATCGCTATTGGCTCTGGTGGCAATTACGCACAGGCAGCAGCGACAGCCTTATTAAACAACACAACGCTTAGCGCAAAAGATATTGCAGAAAAGAGCCTGACCATTGCGGCAGACATTTGTGTGTTTACCAACCACAATCAAACGGTTGAAGTACTGGATTATTAATTTATCAGGTAATGGGTATTCAACCGGTTACCTGGCTGGCTCGGCCAGCACGAGATAAAAGGGTTTGCTATGTCTGAAATGACACCAAGAGAAATTGTTCACGAACTCGACCGACACATCATTGGCCAGCAAGGGGCTAAACGTGCGGTTGCTATTGCCCTGCGTAATCGCTGGCGTCGAATGCAACTGCCTCAGGAGTTGCGTCAGGAAGTGACACCAAAAAATATTCTGATGATTGGCCCAACCGGCGTAGGGAAAACAGAAATTGCCCGTCGTCTGGCCAAGCTTGCCAATGCCCCTTTCATTAAAGTGGAAGCCACCAAGTTTACTGAAGTTGGCTATGTAGGTAAGGAAGTTGAGTCGATCATTCGTGATCTGGCTGATATCGCGGTTAAAATGACCAAAGAGCGCGAAATGGAAAAAGTGCGCTTTCGCGCAGAAGAAGCCGCAGAAGAGCGTATTTTGGATATCCTGATCCCGCCAGCCGAAAACGCCTGGGGCGAGAAAGAACGCACTGAAGATCGCGGTACGCGTCAGTCATTCCGCAAAAAGTTGCGGGAAGGCACACTCGACGACAAGGAAATTGAAGTGGATGTTGCCCAGCAGCAAATCGGCGTGGAAATCATGGCGCCGCCGGGCATGGAAGAAATGACCAACCAACTGCAAGGTATGTTCGAGAATCTGTCGTCGGGTTCGCATAAGAAGAAAAAGAAGATGCGTATTCGCGATGCCATGAAAGTGCTGGTGGAAGAAGAAGCGGCACGTCTGGTAAATAAAGAAGATTTGAAAGCCATTGCACTGGAAGCGGTTGAACAGCACGGTATTGTGTTTGTTGATGAAATTGACAAGATTTGTAAGCGCGAAGGCACCAGTTCAGCCGATGTATCACGCGAAGGTGTGCAGCGTGACTTACTGCCGCTGGTAGAAGGCTCTACCGTGTCAACCAAACACGGTATGATTAAAACCGACCACATTTTGTTTATCGCCTCTGGCGCATTCCAAATGAGCAAACCGTCGGATCTGATCCCGGAATTACAAGGCCGTTTACCCATTCGCGTAGAACTATCAGCGCTGAAAGTAGACGACTTTAAACGCATTCTTACTGAACCTAATGCGTCGTTAACCGAGCAGTATATTGCGTTAATGAAAACTGAAGGCGTTACGGTGGAGTTTTCCGAGAGCGGTATTCAGCGTATTGCGGAAGCGGCCTGGCAGGTAAACGAGAAAACCGAAAATATCGGTGCCCGCCGTTTGCACACAGTGCTGGAGCGTTTAATGGAAGACATTTCCTATGACGCATCAGAAAAACAGGGCGAGACCTACACCATTGATGCCGCTTATGTGAATGCTCACCTTGAAGCGCTAGTGGATAACGAAGACCTGAGCCGGTTTATTCTGTAAGCGCAAACGTGTACTCGTACATGGCGGCCCATTGGAGGCCGCTTTTTTATGTGTGCGAATGGATATTATTTCTTCTCTAACATTTCGATCTGGCTCCACAGAGCCTCTGCTTGCGCGGTTAGTTCTGCGTATAAGCGCATATCGCCGTTGCGCTGGGCATGCATCCCTTTTTCCAGCAGGGCATTGTATTGCGCACGCATTTTTTTGGTGGGGTCTTTTTTAAATAATCCAAACATAATGGGGTCCACAGACGGATAAACTGTCTGGTTATACGTTGCGTCAGTGAATTGGATTAGTTTAAGGGGAGATGAACTAGAAAAGCGGCGATCACCGAGGTGATCGCCTCAATGCTTTACGGATCATGCTGCGGCCTGTGCGTAAATAAATCGAAAGTACCTGGCCATTAGCGCTGCGCGATTACGGATACATAACTTGCGGTAGATGTTTGCGCAGTGAAACTTCACTGTGCGCTCGCTAATGAACAGCTGAGACGCAATGCTCTTATTGGGCAGCCCTTCGATGATTTTTTGGGCAACCTGCAGTTCGCGTTTAGACAGTGCTTCGAGTTGGTCGTTAGTAAATAACTCTTGATCAAGCATAGTATTCTCCTTGGCTTGGTTTTGGGGGTAGATCAGTACGAAAGCTAACGGGTACCTCGGTCAGGCTTCCATCCTGTAGGTGAAATCGTCGTTGGGCCATGGCTATAGTTTCCTGGCGATGAGCAATAACAATGCGGGTCATGGGTAATCGGGCCAGGTTGGCATTAATGGCTTGTTCGCATTCAATATCCAGGTGGCTACTGGCTTCATCCAGGATCAGCAGCGCCGGATTTTGATAGAGCGCTCGGGCCAGGTACAATCGCTGACGCTGGCCGCCACTCAGGTTGCTGCCGCCTTCGTGCAATAAGCTGTAATACTGCATGGGAAGTTGCATGATGGTGCTGTGCAGACAAGCAAGCTGGCAGCACTGCATCAGGCGATGCATGTCGATGTCGGGTTGAAAGCCACAGATATTTTCAATCAGGGTGCCAGACAGGCAAATGTCGTCTTGCATCACTGCACCAATGCGTTGTTGCGGGTGGCGGTTATCCAGCGGGGCACCGTCAATCAGCAACTGCCCGTTGGTAGGGCCAAACAACCCTACAAGGCACTTCACCAAGGTCGATTTTCCATTGCCGCTATGCCCGGTGATCACCACCAATTCGCCCGGATTAATGGTAAGTGATAGGTGTTTTAATACGGGCGAGCCGCCGTTGTAAGCAAAACTGAAATCGCGCAGTTCTACTTTGTGGGCAATGGCTGGCTGAGAGTCGGGTTGTGCGGGTGAAGATAAGTTATCCAACTGAGCTGTGGTATGCACAATGTCGGCTAAACGCTCCAGGTGAACTCGCAATAAACGCCATTGAATCAACTGCGAAATCAGTGTGTTAATGGCATTGTTGAAGCGCCCTTTGTAACTGATAAAGGCATACAGCATGCCTACGCTAAGTGCCTGTACTAACACCAGTTGCGCGGCAAAATACACCACCAGCAGGTTCTCCAGACCAAACAGGAAAAGCTGTGCGGCACTAAACCCCATATCCCAGCGCTTGATGCGAATGTCGCGATTCAGGCTGTCGGTTAGCAAATGCTGCCAGCCCTGCAAACGGAAGTTTTCAAGTCTCAACATGCGGACCGACTGAATACCGCGCACGGTTTCTATAAAGTGCGTACTTTCCTTGGCATCACATACCTGCTTTTCCTGCTGTAACAGTTGCAGAGGGTGAAGCAGCGCCATGCGAAGCAAGGTAAACAATACGGAGAAACCCAGTACGATAAGCATCAGCTTCACACTGTAAATCGCCATCAGTATCAAGGTGCACGCCACAATAAGTGAGTCCAGTACCAGGCTGACAATGCCTTCGCTGATAAACCGGCGAATCTCATGCAGTGTGCCAAACCGGGTAACCAAATCACCAATATGTCGGTTGGCGAAGTAGCTGAAGGGCAATTTAAGCAGATGGGTAAACACATTGACCGACAGTTGCTGGGCCAGGTGGCTAGCCAGGTGCAGTCCAACATTCTGGCGCACAAAATTGGTAATGGTTTCTACCGCCAGTAACAACAGAAAGCCAGCGAATAACACGTTAAGCAGTTGGGTGTCCTGATTTAAAATCACATCGTCAATGATTAACTGCATGTAGTAGGGACTGGCCAAAGCAAAACACTGAAGTAAAAGCGAGAGGCCAAACATCAGGGCCAGTGAGCGTTTTAACCCAACAATATTGGCCCACAGTGCCGACAGGGTAAGTTTGCTGCGCGCATCGGCTTTTGCAAACGAGTTTGCAGGCTGGAGCTCAAGTGCAATCCCGGTGAAGTGTTCGCCAAACTCGGCCCAGCTGAGCTTTCTCTCGCCAATAGCCGGATCGTTGATGGTAATAGCCCGCGACGATACGCGGCTTAGCACCACAAAGTGCTGCATGTCCCAGTGCAGAATGGCAGGCAGGGTAAGTTCATGTAATTGAGCGGGTTCCAGCTTAACTGCCCGGCTATTAAGCGACATCAGCGTTGCATAGTCGGTAAGTTGCCTCAGGCTTGCTCCTTGTTCCGATACCAGTCCGGCACCACGCAACTTGTGTAGATCCACTTTTAGTCCGTGGTAGGCAGCTATCATTGCCAGGCAGGCAACGCCGCATTCACTGTGCTGAGCCTGCATAATCTGCGGTACTTTACGTCGCCATGGCAATTGCAGAGAAGGCGCGAGCTGACTTAACGAGGCGCTCATAACACACCTCCATGCAATACATATAGCGGCTCAAATAACCACTGCAACAAGTTGCGTTCGCGAATTTGAATTTCCGCAGCAAAGGTCATTCCCGCACGCAGCGCAATATCATTATTGGCAAACCGGATATGATGACTCGACAATGTAGCGGTGGCCAGATACACGGGCTGTTCAGCCTGAAACGGAGTTTGCGCAATTTCCTGTGGCAATAGCAGGTGGGCCGACAATTGGGTGATCACGGCTTCTTGCGTGCCAAATTGGGTATACGGGAAGGCGTCGTAACGTACCTGCAAAGATTGCCCGGGCTCAATGAATCCTGCCGCGGCGACGGGAATTAACAGTTTCGCCTCAACGGTGGCATTTTCGGGCATTAACGACAACAGTGGTAACGAAGAGTGGGTTGCTTGTCCGGTGTTCACTTGTAGTTGGGAGACTCTGCCCCTGGCCGGTGCCACCACCAGAATATCCTGGGTGCTCAAGTGTTGGTTTAAACGGTTTTGTTGTTCGCTGATCTGATTATCTATATCCAATTCAGCCAGCGCCTGTTGTTGTTGGGTGGCCGACAGGTTAAACCTTACTGACTGCTGTTCGGCGGCATTTTTGAGTAGTTCTCTGGCGAGCTGTTCATGTTGATAATGTTCATTCAACCACTGACTTTGAATGTCGCTAAGCTGATATTCACTGGCGTGGCCATCCGCAACCAGCACTTCTAAAGCCGACTTTTGTTTCGCAGCCAGTGCCAGTTTTTTCGCATGGAGCGCTTTCATACTTTGTAGCTGTTGCTGGTCGGCTGCCAGAGAGCGCAGTGAAGCGGTTAATTGCGCCAGTTGTTGCTGGTGGTTTTGAGCGGTAAGGGTGCGGCGTGCCTGCAGGCGCTCAAGCTGGCGCTGAATTTCCGCTGTCTGCAACTCTCCTGCATGTAAGTTTTGACTGAATATGGTGTCGCGCCGTAAGCGCACTAAGGGCGTACCCGCTTCTACCAAGGCGTTCTCTGTAACCAGTATTTCATCAACAATAGCCCCTGGTTGGGGGCTGTACACATGGGTCACCCCAGAAGGGGGTTCCAGCCAGCCTGATACGGATTGAGTATAGGTATAATTGCCAGAAGTAAGCCAGTACACTGCTGCCGCCAGCCACACAAACAAACATAAGGTAAGGGCAATAAAAGACAGCCTTGGACGCAATAATATCTGCCCTTTTATACGCTGTTGCTGTGCGTTTAATACCTGATGACGAAACAATGTGTTGGTTTGCATAACGCCTTGGCTCCCTGCATTCAATGTTGATTAACAGTAAGCCGGGAAGAGGCAGATTGCTTGCAGGCAAGGGCCGGTGTGTTATGGGGAGGGGACCCTACCTTCTGGATGTCCCAAATTTCGCATTGATGTCTCAAATGTACTGGTTGGTTACCGATCGGATAATGTCAATACGGGCATTGCGATATATCAACGCTATTCAAAAGAATACGAATTTCACTTGTACAAACTGTGAACCACTGGCTATTGTATGAAGACACCTAAAAAAACGATAAACAGATATACGCCAAGGAAGTTTTTATGTTCATACCCAGTATCCTACTTCGTCAGTTGTATACCCACGGAAGCCTTACTCAAACCGAAGACGGCTTGCAGTTTATGCTTAAAAACCGTTTAAAAGATGCGGTGCTAAACCGGGTCGATGGTATTTCGATTGATGGTAAAGCCATTCCACCGAAATCCATTACGTTTCAGGTGGGGCCTGAGCAGGTTATGTCGATGGACGAACTCAATCAGGCGGGCGATGTGGCATTCGCACTAAAACAGGCGATTACGGTATTTTTGGATGTCAAACTTCCGGTGAGCCCGGAAAAACATAAAATTGAACTGGCATTTAAAGCGTCGCCATTTGGCAAATTAAAATTCACGGTAGAAGATAATATTTCAGCGCCGGATACGTCAAACCGGCATATTCCCCGCGATTCTCATGATGACTATGGTCAGGATATTATTGGCAAGCGCCAAAAGTTCTTTGAGGATTATTGCGGCGGTAAAATAAACCATGTGGGTAAATACTCAATTGATCCGCAAACCCTGAAAGGCAATATCGAGCACTTTATTGGTGTAGCCCAAGTACCTATTGGCGTGGCAGGTCCGGTTAAAATAGACGGTGAATATGCAAAAGGTGAGTTCCTTGTGCCGTTAGCTACCACCGAGGGTACGCTGGTGGCTTCTTACAACCGGGGTATGAAATTGCTGAACATGAGCGGAGGCATAAAATCCACTGTTGTTGACGATGCCATGCAACGCGCTCCGGTTTTTGTATTTTCCGACGCGCGTGGCGCGCGGGATTTTGTGAAATGGGTGAATGAGAACATTGGCAAAATCCGCGAAGAAGCCGAAGCCACCTCTTCGGTAGCTAAACTTACCTATATCGATAGCTTCCTGTCGAACAAGTTTGCGTTTTTGCGTTTTAATTACCGCACCGGTGATGCAGCAGGGCAAAACATGGTTGGCAGAGCGACGTTTGCGGCCTGTGGCTGGATTCTGGATCATTATCAGGGAATAGAAAACTTCTACCTTGAGTCTAACTTCGCCACCGATAAAAAAGCCTCGCAAATTAATATTATGCGTACGCGCGGAAAGCGTGTTATTGCCGAAGCAACGATTAAACGTGAGCACTTACTGTCGGTTATGCGCGTTGATCCTAAACAAATTGACTATCATGGCCGGGTATCTGCGGTGGGGTCATTTTTGTCTGGCGTAAATAACACGGGTTTGCATTCGCCCAATGGTATTACCGCTATGTTTATTGCCACGGGGCAGGATGTGGCCAACGTGTCTGAGTCATCCGCGGGTATCATGTATTCTGAGTTAACCGATGACGGTGATCTGTATATCTCATTAACTATTCCGTCACTGATTGTGGCTACCTACGGTGGGGGTACCGGCATTGGTACCCAAAAAGAATGTCTGGAGCTGATGGGGTGTTACGGGCGTGACAAAGTGCTGAAGTTTGCTGAAATTGTTGGTGCAGTTGCACTAGCAGGCGAAATTTCACTGGCCTCAGCCATTTCCAGTTCCGATTGGGTGTCGTCGCACGAACAATACGGGCGGAATCGATAAGTTATTCGGTCTTTTCAGTGCAGCGGTGTTTGCTGCTGCACTTCTGCCCATTCACTTTCTGCATCCTTCAGAAATACCTTTGTTCTTTCGGTTCAGTATGAAACAACGTTCAAGTTGAGTCGTTGCAACATTCGGTGTTTTACCTGAATACCTGCTCTCCCCTTATTGAATACACATCCTGAAACACAATGAAGTTGATTACTGTATTGTGGTTGCTATAACCTAATACTATGTATTACATAGTATTAGGTTATACAGATTGATGAAGCTGCAAGATGCATCACAACAGCATGCCAAATGGGATGCCCAGTTGCGCAAAGGAACATTAGAGCTGGCCGTATTAGCTGCGCTGGAAGGCAAGCAAAAATATGGTTTGGAATTGCTCAACCAATTTCAGCAATTTGAAACACTACAAATCACCGAGGGCACCTTGTATCCGCTGCTGGACAGGCTAAAGCGAGAAGGCATTCTCACCGCAAGCTGGATTCAGCAGGGCGAGCAACGTCCACGAAAATATTATTCACTTACCGAAGCCGGTGCACAAAAGCTGGGGTTTTTGAAGCAGCGCTGGATAAGCACGGTAGCCGATCTAAACAGTATTTTGTGTGAATCATAATATAAGGAGCCAGAAAAATGTCTGAACGCAACGCTATCAGAACTTACCTGAAATCCCTGAGTCGATACCTTGCGCCACTCAGTGACGAGGAAGCGAACGAAGTGGTCAGGGAAATTGAATCACACATTTTCGATGTTATAGATAGTCAGGAAATGGCGGGTCAGACTGCTGATATTACACAGATCCTGGCGCGTTTGGGGCCTCCCAGAGAGCTGGCGGAACAATACGTTAGCCATTTGCGCACAGGAACGCCGCCGCCGGAGGGGTTCGGTGCCATTGCCAGTGTGCGTAAAGGGTTGTCTAAAATGTTTTATTACGGGCTCGCAGTATTTGGTTTTGGAATCGGTTTGGCGTTGTTTGCGCTGGCCTTTGTGAATCTACTGGTGCCCAATGGCGTGGCAATCTGGTCTTCTGCAGATGGTAATTCAGTTGTCATTGGTTTGATGCAGCATCCCATTACTTCTGAGCAACCTGATTCGTTGCGAGGCTTTTGGATTTCGCCTGTGGCGCTGATTATGGGCTATTTAATTTTGCTTACTACACATAAAGTGCTTGGCTTTATTCGCCAGACTAAATCAGAGCCTCGTTATGTTTAAATCTATCGCTCGCGCCGTTGGTCACTTCCTGCTAGTGTCAGTTGTGTTGCTTGCAATTGCTATCTGTGTGGGGATTTCACAGCACGCTTCCATTAATTTGGGGGATGCGCCACTGGCGTACAAGGTGGGCGGTGAAGGTCCTTTGGTGTTCTTTGAAAACAACCAGATGGCAGTGAGCTATATCCGGGGTTCGCGCGAAGAAGGCTTTAGTGTAGAAACCAACTATTATGCTAAACATGAATCCATACCTGCCAGTGTGTTTTTTGCATTGGACGAGTCTTCCTTTTCGTTTGTTCTCAATGAGCCTGCTGATACGCCACCGGCGGTTTATAACGACGACGAGCCTATTCTGGCTATCTCGGATCTGGAAGGGAACTTTCATACCTTCCGGAAATTTCTGCTGGCCCATGGAGTAATCACCCAAACCTACGACTGGCAATTTGGCAAAGGGCACCTGGTGCTGGTGGGAGATATGGTGGACCGCGGACAGTCCACTACGCAGTTGCTATGGTTTATTTATAAACTTGAACAGCAGGCGCTACTCGCCGGTGGTCGGGTGCATTACATACTAGGTAACCACGAAATCAAAAACCTGCAAGGCAACATGCAATCAGCAGCAGACAAATATACCCCTATCGCGGGTTTTGTGGGTAAGTCTACAGCCGGTTTATTTGCCGACGATGCATTCTGGGGGCGCTGGCTTGCGGCTAAGAATACCGTAGAAATGATCAATGGGCATATCTTCGTACATGGTGGTTTGCATCCTGATGTTGTTAAACATCAGTGGCATATCAACGCCATGAATCAGCGAATTCGCGCACATTACCGCCAGATGTACTATCCGGGATTGGCCGATGAAAAAACAGCAAGCTTACTGTCTACCGAAACCGGTCCGGCCTGGTTCAGAGGGTATTTGCGAGGCGAAGTGTCGAACGATGAATTTGAACGTATTCTGACATTCTACGATGCTAAGAGCATTTCGGTTGGGCATACCTTGCAGTTCAGTGTAAACAGTCAGTTCAATAATCGCTTATTCGCTATCGACGTGAAACACCCTGATGACTACAGAGCCAGCTTCCCGATAAAGTCATCTGAAGGCTTGCTGATAGATGGCGAGCGGTTCTACCGTCTCACGGACGACGGCGAAAAGCATCAGCTTTAAGGCGATGTCAAAAACCCCTGAAGCGCGAGGATTTCAAGGGCTATAGTTCAGCACTTATTATTTTCCGGGAACCAGTGTACGTTGAAAAAACTGCACTGCTTGCTGGTACATCTGTAATGCCAGAGCACCGTCGTAGCGTTCACCTTCATCGCGCATAAAGGCGTGTACGGCATTCACTTCCAGCCAGTGATAGTTCAGCCCGGTAGTCATGCATTGCTGATATATTTTCAGGCGCCCTTCCGCCGGCACGTGCGGGTCCTGTTTGCCCCATACAAAGAACACTTCGCCCTTGATGTCTGCCATTCTCGCCAAACTTTGATCCTGTGGACTCGCGGGCAGGGTATCGCTGTGAATATCGGTTGCATACAAGCAAAACGCGCCTAATACCGCTGGATTAAGTGCAGCCCGATAGGCCAGGTGGCCGCCTAAACACACTCCCATTGCGCCCACGGCACCCGAGCAAAAATCGGCGCTTTGGCAATACTCAACAATAGAAGCCAGGTCAGAATCGTAGCTGGTCAGTGGCTTTTGCCACTTGTCGTTGTTGCCTTTGTCTTTGCCCGCGTCATCATAACCCAGCACCGTGCCTATGCTGTTTAGCTCATGGAATACTTCCGGCACAATTACCACAAAGCCATGGCAGGCCATCATTGCTGCCGAACGGGCAATAGGGGCAGTGTGCTGAAAAATCTCTGAGTAAAATACAATCGTAGCGTAACGACCTTCGGCTGCGGGGCGGTATACATAGCAACGCATTGTGCCTGTTGCCGTGTTCAAATCTACTATGTGCTGGATAATTTGCATGTGCAATTACAGTTGTTAAGGAATGCTGGTGGGCTAAGATTATGCGTTTCATCCGTTAAATGCAAAAGACGAAATCTATATTTCGGTTATTACCGAAATTTCGCTTGAAGTAATTTTGGTATTTCGCTAAATTGCGAATTATTGATGGGTTGTGAGGTGAATTATGTCTGACGTTTATCAAGCGCTATCCAGTCCCGTGCGCAGAAAAATACTGTCGCTTTTAAAGGAGCGCGATATGTCTGCAGGTGAGGTGGCAGAAAGAGTTGATGTGGCTAAGTCAACGCTCTCAGGGCACTTTAATATTTTGAAAAATGCCAACCTGATTATTTCGAACAAAACAGGCACAACGGTTACCTATTCAATAAATACCAGTGTTGTAGAAGATTTGCTCAGTCATATGTTCGAACTTTTCGGCAATCCAAACGCTGTTATTAGGGAAAAGTAATATGAACGTGAATCGTATTTCTCAATCACTTATTGTCATTGGTTTGCTGTTAGGCTGTTTTGGATTGGTCAATCTGGAAGAAGGAGCTGTATTACCCGTTCACTGGAATATTCATGGTGTAGTTGATAAAACCGCCAGAGCCGAATGGGCCTTATTGGGCATACCGGTGATTATGGCCGTTTTATATGCCTTGCCGCGACTCCTGCAAATAATTGAACCACGAAGTAAGCACTTCTCGCAGTCACTGCCTGCCATACAAAGCATAATACTCGGCATTACTCTGTTTTTATTTATCTTTGAAGTTGCCTATGTTCTCATAAGTTTAGGAGTGGCGATTGCAATGATGAACGTGATCGCGTTTGACCTGGGTTTACTTTTTGTAATGATGGGAAACTTTTTAGGGAAATTGCGGAGTAACTTTTTTGTTGGTATCAGAACTCCCTGGACACTAAGTAGCGATGATATATGGGTGAAAACGCATCGACTAGCGGGAAAACTGACCGTTATCGCAGGCGTGCTGGCAATGTTGTTGGCTGCTGTTGCGGATAGGGAAAATGTGTTTTACGTAGTTACTTGTTTGCTGTTACCCAGCATATTGGTACCCGTGTTGTATTCCTGGCTACTATGGAAAAAGCATCTTAGTGTATAAAAGCCAATAGCCCGTCATTGACGGGCTATTGCGTTAGTTGGGACTTAGTGAGTCCAGTGTAAATGGTGCGCCTTTTCTTCTATTTCAATGGCAGTTTGTTCCGGCATAAATGCCTGGTTGTCTGCTTCGAAGAAGAATGGCTTGCGGGTTTTCTTGCTGCCCATTTCGTTCATGGTCGCTACATCGAATACCCGGCCGTTGATCACGGTGTAAGTGAGATACTCACTGCGGCGAATGTCGTTTAGTACGTTGCCGTCGGTGATCATGATATCGGCCAGTTTACCAGGCTCAATGCTGCCCAGGTCTTTACCCATTCCCAGGTGAGATGCGCCGTCGATAGTGGCACCGCGCAGGGCCTCCCATGGAGTAAATCCACCTTGTACCATGCTCCACATTTCCCAGTGAGCAGCCAAACCTTCACGCTGGCCGTGAGCGCCAATGTTAACCCGTACACCTTGGTCACGCAGGGTTTTCGCATAGGCCGCTACGTTAACGTGATTGTACTGGTCATCCGGTGCGGTTGGACGGCGAATAGCCCGGCTGTCCAGCATCGTTGATGGGGTATAACGCAGCAAACGCTCGTTTTTCCATACTTCGGTGCGATCGTACCAGTATTCTTCACCCATTAACCCACCGTAAGACACCACAAACGTTGGGGTGTAACCAAACTGCGTGGCTGACCATAACTGGGTTAAATCGCTGTAGCCGTGGGCTACTGGCAGGCTGTGCTCCAGGCCAGTATGACCATCTACCAGCATGGTGAGGTTTTGATGGAATTTACCACCGCCTTCCGGCACGACCATCATGCTTTGTTTTTTAGCTGCCCAAAGAACTTGCTGGCGCTGATCGCGGCGAGGCTGGTTGTAGCTTTTCACCGAAATTGCACCGGTATCCTTTAAGCGCTGAACATGGAAGTAGGCGTCGTCGTAGCTGTTAATAATGGCTTTGTAACCCAGTCCTTCGGCACCGTACAAAATGGTACCGGTAGAATAGATACGCGGCGCGACAATATTGCCCGTACGTTGTAACTCAGATGCAGCAAAAATCTCAGTCGTGTCGTTCGAGGGATCGTGAATGGTAGTCACCCCAAAAGACAGGTTAGAGTACTGTGTCCAGTTTTGCTGAGGAATAATTTCGCTGCGGCCCTGGGCGCCGTGAGCGTGAGCATCTACCAGGCCGGGCAGAATGGTTTTGCCAGAGGTATCAATGCGCATTGCGTCACTTGGGATCTCAATCTCACCGCGTTTACCTACCGCGGCAATGCGGTTATCTAAAATCAGTACCACACCGTCTTCAATCACTTCCTGGGTATTGTTGGCATCACGCATGGTCACTACGGTTCCACCGATCAGGGCTTTGTATCCCATGGGTTTGTCGGTAGTGGTTTTAAAGCTAAGATCCATACCTTGTGATACTGGCTCTGGTAGCGCATCTTTGCTGGTGTTGCCTGCAAAGGTGAAGGCATCACTCAGCTCGCGTTCGAAGTAGTAAGGGCCGTGGAACCAGCCTAACGACTTGCTGTCGGCTCGCCAGGTGAGGTATTCGCCAGCTCGGTCCGACAACTGGGTTACCGGCATGGACGTCATGTCGGGTCCAATGCTTACTTTTTTACCATTGTCGGTAAAGGGGGTTACGTAAGTATTAAACTGATAAACAAACGCAACGTACTGACGGTCCGGCGACAAGCGGTATTCTGCTACTTTGTCGGCCCCGTACAAGTGTACGCGGTGGTCGTTACCCTGCAGGTTCACGCTGGACAGTTGGGTCTCAGCGTAGGGTGTGCCTGACACCCGTTCGGTAAAGTACAGTCGGTCAGTTTTGCCTGCAAAGTGGGGCTGAACGCCGCTGTCACTGACTTTCACCGGCTTGTTGTTGTCCAGGTTCATCACATACAAACCCGGCTCAACAGAGTATTTGGGGTCAAGCAAGTAACCACCGGTAAATTTACGATAGGTTACCCATTCGCCGTCGGGTGAAAAGGATGGTTCAACATAATGCCCGGGCGTTGGCGTAATCACTTTACCTTTGCCGCCGCGTGCTGACACGATGCGAACACTACCCAGTTCCTGATCGTGCCAGGTGGTGTAAATGATGTATTTACCATCGTCTGAATAACGCGGGTAGAATTCGTCATGATCGTTCTGGCGGGTCAGACGCTTCATTTTGCCTGTAGCAATATCACGTACGTACAACTTGCCTAACGCCTGGAACAGCACTGACTTGCCGTCGGGAGACTTTTGCGACCACCGGATCATCTTTACGTCGAACTCGTCTGGTGCCACATCCACATCAAAGTGGAGGGCATCGGCCACTTGCTTGGTTGTGCTCACGCTTACCGGGATCTGTGTAATTTCGCGGGTTTTTACATCCAGTTTGTTAAACTTACCGCCAGTCCAGTACACAATTGACTTGCTGTCCGGTGTCCAGTCGAAGTAAGCGTAATAGCCTTCTGAACCAAATCCTTCCTGCATATCGCGTTCAAGTTCGCGGCTTAGTAGGGTTTCTACGCCGGTTTCAACGTCTTTAATAAACAGCGCGGTGTCGTATTTTACCCGGCGTAAAAAGGCGATGTACTTGCCATCAGGAGAAGGCGTGGGCACAACTGCGCCACCGGTGCCACTGATGTAGTTGGACTCCTCGCCGGTAGTGCGGTCAAAACGGGTAATCGCGAAAATGCCTTCCAGCGGGTCGCGGTTGTATTCAAAATAGGCACCCGGAACCGTGTTTTGGGTGTAATAAATATATTTACCGTCGTGCGAAAATACCGGGTCTGCAATGTTCTGCTGGTCGCGTTTGCCGTTCACGCGTTCTTTTATGGGTAAGCCCGCTCCACCTGCCTGGTGATAAATCCAAATCTCACCAGCCGGGATACTGCGCGAAGACATGATCCCTTTAGTTACCACAATGTACTGCCCATCCGGACTCCATTTGGGTGAATGGATGATATTGTTCTTTTCCTTGGTGACTTGCCGTAAATCTGTGCCATCGGCGTTCATCACCCACACATTGGCCACGCCGTCGCGATCGGAAATAAAGGCGACTTTACTGCCATCGGGTGAAATGGCTGGCTGGATATTCCAGGCAAAGTCTTCGGTAAGCGCAGTGGCTTTGCCGCCACCTATATCGGCACGATAAATATCGCCCAGCATGTCAAACAGGAAATACTTGCCGTTTGGCGCAATATCCAGACTCGACCAGGTGGTCTCTTCAGTATTAATGGCAACATTGGTTAGCGGGAACGGTGGTTTGGTTACGTCCCAGTTAGCCGCATCGTAACCGGCAGTCTCTGCGACTGGCGGTTGGGTATCCTGTGCTAAAAGTGCTGGGCTGTGTAAAGCCAGCACACTCAATAATGACAATGCAATTTTGCCTGGGCGAAGCCGTATTTTGTTCTGTCGGGATTGATTCATTGTTGTTCTCTGTTGATGTTATTGTTGAGTGCAACCATTATTGGCAACAGTTGCCAGTATAAGATAAGCCGATAGGGAATGGACGGCATTCATCGAAGAAATTTAGCAACTTGTACGAATAGCGAGGGCTTATTCCTGATCGGGAAATTGCGCTCGAATGGCCGTAAATTCATCAAAATGGGTAAGTAAAATGTCTACCAGAGCAGGATCAAACTGCTTACCCCGTTGCTTTTCAAAATACGTTTTTATCTCAGCTTCAGACCAGGGGCCCTTGTAACACCGTTTGCTACCTAACGCGTCAAACACATCGGCAACGGCCGACACTCTGCCTGCAATGGAGATTTGTTCGCCAGCCAGGCCGTTGGGGTAACCATGGCCATTCCACTGTTCATGGTGTTCATGGGCAATTTGGGCGCCTACCTGCAATATAGGATTGGTACTCTTACGCAACATGTCGTAACCCACTTTGGCGTGAGAGCGCATGATGGCAGCTTCTTCCTCGTTGTGTTTACCGGGCTTGTTGAGCACATTATCGGGGATGGCAACTTTGCCCACATCATGTAGTGGCGAGGCCAGTTTGATCATTTCTGCTTCGGATTCAGTTTGGCCTGCGCGAAGTGCCAGTAAGTGGCTGATGTGGGCAACCCGTCTTACATGTGATCCGGTTTCTTTGGAGCGTACTTCAACGGCTTCGCCAATGATGTAAGAGAGTTCTTTTTGTGACTCCCTAATCACTTCGCGAAGCTTAATATTTTCGTGTGAAACCGCAATATTGTGCGCAAAGAAACTCAGTAGATGGTGTTGCACGGCTTCCAACTCGTCATTGCGGGCAACATACAGCACACTCTCCATGCCACGACGCGTGGTGAAGTAACTCACAAAGTAATCGTCTCCCTTTACACTTTGCTTTTGTCGCAAGGCCGATTCGATGCGGCGCTGAATATCAGGCGGAATGGCGGTGGCAGATTTATTGTGCAAATTGGTAGCCAACACCTTGTACTGATTCCCCGATTTGGCGTCACGGGTGACCGCACAACAAATGATGTCGCTGGATTCAATGCCCAGGATAAGCGAAATCTGGTTCAAAATGGTTGAAGCAAACTGGGGGAGGGTGTCACACTCAATAAACTGGGTTGTAGCGTGAATTATTTTTTCCAGGCCCTGTCGATGCCGCTCAATCAGTTTCAGATCCCGATAGGCTCTGAGTGCGGTATACATGGCCGTTTTCAGCCGCATGGCCGTGAGTTCGGTTTTGTTTTTATAGTCGTTTATATCGTAATCGCGGATTACGCGTTCTTCAGGGGCTTCGCCGGGTTGGCCGGTTCTTAAAATAATTCTGAGTACCTGATCATTCAGGGTTTCGCGGATCCATTGCACCAGCTTTAAGCCTGCCTGGGTGGATTCCATAACAACGTCCACCAGCGCAACGGCAAAGCCTGCGCCGTTATCCTGGGTTAAAATGGCCTGAGCTTCTGCAGCGCTGCTTGCAGTATGAAATTCTATGCGTTTGCCCTCAAATTCAAAGTCGCTTAACACCATTTTAGTAACAGTATGAATTTCAGGTTCATCATCAACAATGAGCACTTTCCACACAGCCATACATGGCGCTGATTCTTCCGACTCGTCGTCACTGGCAAACAGTAGGTCGTCACCCAGCATAAATACACACTACCTTTTTTATATTGTTAATAATGAATATAGTACAGCGCTGGGATTCCGCCGGTTTACTACACTGGCATTTGATTAAACTTTAGGATAATTATGTAAGAAATTGATGGGACTTGCGTGTTTACTTCGGCATAACAGCAAAAAGCCCGGTAAGAGTACCGGGCTTAATTGAAATCCGTATTGCGTTCTTTTTTAGTGAACGGCTGGCGTGATTACTTAGTGCGACGCGCTAGTCGCAGACCAGCAAGCCCCAGGCCTAATAGTGCCAGAGAAGCTGGCGCTGGTACGTCACTGGTGTCAGGCAGAATTACTGTTGGTTCCGCGCCGTTTTTGGCATCCATGATGGTGCTAAACAGTGAGTCGCCGTTGGCGTCGAAGAAGGTCACTTTGTACACGTCGCGCTCTCTACAGCAATCGTCACGACCAAAAATTTGGAATGAAAACAGTTCCTGTACGCTGCTAAAAGCAATGGTTAATGCGGTATTAAACTGACCGTTAGCGTTATGATAAATCTGACTTAAACCGTAGTTTCCTGCTGTATTTCCATCGATGGCATTGCTCGCACTGGTGCGAAAATCCCACTGATTTGGCGCAGATGCAACTGCACCAGCAGTACCCAGTGCAACATCATTTAAGTCCATATTTAAGGCAATAACTTCAGCTACCTGCAGGTATTGTCCAATGTTATTTTCAATTTCAACGTAGCTAACATTGATCAAACCAGCGTGTGCACTGGTCATGCCGGCAACAGAAAGTGCCAATGCGCAGAGAGAATTTTTTAATTTCGATAAAATCATAACAACTCCAAGTTAAATTCCATATAAAACAAAAACAACTAAAACTTCGTCCTAATTTTTTGCTTTAACTTGTCAAATGACGAACATGAATTAGCATGAAATATGCCATTATTTTTATCATTTTATTTCAATGGCTTGCATGTTGTCATACCAGCTGGCGATTGGCATGGTAAAAAAAGCTGACAGATCGAAGTAAGTGTGCGGTTGTTTTTTGTTCAGCCTGGTGTGGCGTTAAGCAGCGGGGCGGTGGGGCAACGCGGGCGGTTAGTCTGTGCGGGCAGGTGCTCATATGTCAGGTTTGGCATGTGAGCACCTAAGTCTTATGAGTATTAAGTCATAGTAACGAATTCTTCACCGCTGGTGGGGTGAATAGCAATACAGGCGTCAAAATCGGCTTTAGTTGCACCCATTTTCATGGCAACCGCGAAGCCTTGCAGGATTTCGTCCATGGCGTAACCAATACCGTGTAACCCTACCACACGTTGTGATTTGCCTTCGCATATCAGCTTCATGCTGGTTTGCTGTCGATGACGGGTTACCGCCGTGTACATGGCTGCAAAACTTGAGCGATATACCGTGAGATTGTCTTTGCCGAACTTGGCTTCGGCTTCAGCTTCAGTGAGACCAACCGTGCCGATGGGCGGATGACTGAATACCACAGTGGGCACCAAAGAATAATCCAAATGTGCATTGTGTTGTTGGTTAAACAGGCGTTCGCTAAGGAGTCGGCCCGCTTTAACCGCAACAGGCGTAAGTTCTGGTTGGCCAGTAATGTCACCCACTGCGTACACGCCCTCAACGGAGGTGTTCTGATAGGTGTCTACAGTAATGAGGCCGTTACTCTGCACGGCAATTTGGGTATTTTCCAGGCCAATGTTGTCGGTGTTGGGACGTCGTCCGGTAGCCCAAATCAAACAATCAACGTTAAGCGTATTGCCAGTGTTGAGTGTTAAGGTTAGCTGTCCGTCAGACTGCTTTTCAACACGGGTGATCTCGGTTTTTGGATGTAAATTTACGCCTTCTTCCGCCATTAAGGTTGTAAGCGTTTCCTGAATGGTATGGTCGAAATTGCGCAGTGGCATAGGCTGGCGAATTAACAAATGCGTGTTGCTGCCTAATGCATTTAATACCCCGGCCAGCTCAACACCAATGTAGCCACCGCCTACCACGGCAACGGACTTGGGCTGTGTGGTTAGTGCAAAGAAACCATCGGAATCAATACCGTATTGTGCCCCTTCAATGTCGGGCGTAAACGGGCGGCCGCCGGTTGCAATGGTAATGTGCGGGGCAGTGTAATGCTCGCCGTTTACTTCTACGGTGTGGTTGTCCACAAATTTGGCAAAACCGTTCAACAAGGTCACTTTGTTGTTACCCAACACCCGGTCGTAGGATGCATGAATTCGCGAGATGTAGGCCTGGCGACTGGCAACCAGAGTTTCCCAGCTAAAGTTGTTTACGGTTACATCAAAACCATAATCCGGGCCGTATTTGTGAATTGCTTCGGCAACCTGAGCGCCGTACCACATGGCTTTTTTCGGAACACATCCCACATTAACGCAGGTTCCGCCGACAGCCTTGCTCTCAATCAGCAATACTTTTTTACCGTGCTTGGCTGCTCTGTTGGCAGAAGCAATGCCGCCGCTTCCTCCACCAATACAAATATAGTCGAACTGTTGCATGAAATACTCACCTGAGTGTTTAATTTAAGGTGTATTCTTGCATTTATTACGCATACAAAACACCGGTTTAGCGCAAGTATAGGGTTACTTTGTTGGTAAAGTTACCCTATCGTCGCGTCTTCTAACCCATTTCGTTCAATGGCAATGTCGAAATAGCGGTTGTGTTCACGTTCGTACTGAGCCAGTTTCGTGATGGTAGCATCGGTAAATACGTGGCCCTCAGGCAGCAGCAGTATGTGATTTTCGTTGTAGAGATTTTTGCTGAGAACCATGCCTGCTCTCAGCTCGCTGGTCCCTAAACGGTTTTCGATGTAACTGGGTTTATCAATGTCCCGATTGTTCAGCAGGATATCCAGTACGGCTCCGTCATAGCGAGTATTGCGGTGTTTTTTTAATTCCATTTTGGCTTCAATGGGGGTCATAGTTTGTCCGGTAACCCGGCCACTCACCATGCGCCAGTAATCTCTGGCTACAGCCAGGATCCTTGCGCCAATTGGAATTTGAGACGCCACTAATTTATATAAACCTGCACCATTGTAATACTCAAACTGATACTCCAGTATGTCGCTTACTTCCTGCAAATGTTCTGCGGGCGCGAGTATAGTTTTGGCCAGTTTAGTTTGCGACAGATAATTCTTTTGTTGCTGATAAGTGAGCTTGTTAAATGCCGGACGATAATCTTCAGGTTTTAACCCCAGCAAACCAAATTCGCCAATCAAACAAGCATAACGAATAACATTGATTTCTTCCTTGGGGCATTCCAGCAGTGTGGCCAGCTTAGTGGCTAATTCGCTCACTTCAATGGCGAATTTACCGTCGATATCCGGGTTGATGGAAATCACGTTAAACAGAACCTGCTCAAGCGCGGCGTTGCGCTGCTCTATACGGCGCAGGGCCGCTTTAATTTGCTTGGTGCGTTTTTGCACTACCTGCTCAAGCGAGCTGTTCACTTCTTTCAGTTTGGCATTTTGCAGTTTGGTAAGCTTTTGCAGGCGCGTGTTTTCATCTTTCAGGCGAATGCGTTCCAAGCCCTCTTCAATGGTGTTAATCAGTTCCTGATTGTCCCAGGGCTTTTGCAGATACCGATGAATCCGGCCCTGATTAACGGCTTTAATAGTAGCGTCTATGTCGGCAAAACCGGTAAGTACCACACGGAACGTGTCTGGGTATAGTGTTGCAACCTGCTCCAGCAATTCTGCGCCAGTCATTCCAGGCATTTTCATGTCTGATATCACCACATGAATGGTTTTTTCCTTCATGATTGCCAGCGCTTTTTCGCCACTATCCGCCAGTGTGAGATCGACATCCAATGAGAAAAGTGCACGCTTTATGGCACGCAGGATGTTTTGCTCATCGTCAACACAAAGCACCTGATATCTTACTTGCTCTGTGTGTTGTGGATCTGTCATGTCTTACTCCTTGTTAAACCTGGTTTGCCGCGCAAGGCTGCTGCCTGCAGGACAATTAAGGTTTAATCAGTGAAAAGGAAGCAACTACTGTACTTCCTGATTTTCTGGTTGCAACGCCTGGTCAATATCACCAGTAGGCAAGGTAATTACGAACTTACTGCCTTCACCTTCTTTGCTGGTCACGCTAATCGTACCGCCATGTTCCTGTATAATGCCGTAGGTAATCGACAACCCTAGCCCGGTGCCCTGACCTTCGGGTTTCGTGGTAAAAAACGGGTTGAAGAGTTTTTCCTGATTTTCTTCAGAGATACCGCAACCTGTATCGGTTATTTCAATACTTACCTGGTCTTTGTGTAACCGGGTTTGCACGGTAATAATCCCTTGTCTTCCCGTTGATTCAATTGCTTGTCCGGCATTGATTAGCAAATTCGTGAATACCTGGGTAAGCTTTCCTACATTAATGAACACCCGTGGCAGGTCAGCAAACTGCTTCTCAACCTTACAAATATATTTTAGTTTGTTATTTACCATTGTCAGGGTGGTGTTGAGACAGTGGTTTAAGTCGAACCATTGTTTTTCGTCGGAGTCGATGCGTGAGAAAACTTTCAGTCCTTTCACAATTTCGCTTACCCGCGTGAGCCCTTCCACCGATTCTTCTATCAATGGCGTAATGTCCTCACTGATAAAGTCAAAATCATGCTGCTCGTAAAATTGATGAATTTCGTTGATTAGCGCTTTCTGTTCGTCAACGTTGGTGTCTGGCTCAAGCTTTTTCACCAATGTC
>NZ_JBLBUE010000230.1:0-4387 GCF_047290655.1 Alteromonas sp. AMM-1
AACCACCCGTCCATTACTTGATTTAAAACTTGCGAGTAACGTAGCTAACGTTTCTGCCGGATTCATCACAACATTTCCAAAGTGACCACTGTGGATATTGCCACTGGGTCCGTAAACGGTAATGTTAATCAGACTAATACCCCGGTGCCCGTACACCACGGTAGGTGCGTTGCTGTCGTGTAAAGGACCGTCCATAAAAATAGCTGCATCTGCGTTTAATTTTTCACGATTATCCAGAATGACTTTTTTAAGGGTCGGTGAGCCATTTTCCTCGCGAGAATCAAGCAGCACCTTAATATTGACTGCGGGTGACTTACCACTATCACGCAGTGCTTTTATGGCAGCTAACAACATCATAATGGGCGCTTTGTCATCTGAAGCAGACCTGGCAAACACACGCCATTCAGGATTGGGACTCGCGGTATCAAGTAACGAAGACAGAGGTAATACTTCCCAATAATTCCCCCGTTTTTCTTTTAATACAGGTTGCCAGGGATCGGGTTGTGCCCACTGTTCAGGTGAAACCGGTTGTCCATCAAAATGGGCATAAAACAATATCGTTGGCCGGTTTGGCGAAGTATCTTCATACTCGGCATACACCATTGGCATGTTATCGGGTTCGGCCAATAATTGGGTTTTAAAACCATATTTCCTGTAGGTATTTGCCAACCATTGAGCATTTTTCTGCATGTTTTCAGCAGACTCAGACGCCACATTCGGCAAACTAAGAAAGGTAAGGTACTCCGGCAACGTAGATTTTGCCGCGTTAAAAGACGACGTTTCGTTGGTTTGTGCACTCACATGGCTATACGCAAGGGTGGTGACGAGCGCAAAGATAGCAGGATAAGATTTCACGATATTGCCTTCATTCAAAGTTAAGTGTTCATCCTATACACCTCAACAGATAAAAACACGGTTTTCAGTAAACAAATACGACTAACTTTACGGAATTACTGACCAATTCAATACATGTTATTGGGATGGGTCTTGTAGACAAAAGTCACCGGGTTCGCGTGCTATCAGTTTTTAACAATCAATTGACATGTATCACATTAAAAATAGGCGACCAGGTCTACACTTAATTAAAATGACCTTACTTTATAAGAAGAATGTATAACTCAGTTTTGGCGGTACCTGATTCAGAAAGCGCAATTTACTCAATGTTGGAGAAGTGTGAATTGATGTCGGTTAATCAGCTAACCCTCGTCTATCCGTTTGGTGAATACAGGCTCACGAATAAACCTCATATTCTTAATAAACTCTCATCGCTCAAGGATATAGGCTGCCAGTTGGATCACATAACGCTGCCTTTGGGTGATCACAAAAAGCATTTTTCATTCATCGCAGAACAAGCGGTATTGCGCGATGCCCGGCTAATTATGTTGACCCGACAGCAAGAACCGCCAGGAAGCGATTGGTTAAATGGTGTGAAATCGTTGCTTCGATCCAATAGTGAGTGGGCAGTCATGTTATGCAGTAAACGCAGTTGGGCAGGGCGCTCATTAGGTGTTCTGGCAACCATCGATATACTTGATGATACTAAAGAACATGCAGCATTAAATACGGGAGTTTTGGACGCTGCATGTTCTCTGACAGAACGATTGGCAGCAATGTTACACGTGTTGAGTGTTATTCCAGTCTCGCTGGTAAGTACCGAACTTGATCTGGTAGAACCGTATGAGCGGTTGCAAAAACACGTCGCCACTACACATGAAAAGTTGGTTGAATTTACGTCGGCGCTTCACGATGGAAAGGATGCCATTCTATCGGTAACAGCTGGCTACCCACCGAGAGAAATTCAATCCTATACCAGGCAGCATCACTTAAATCTTGTTGTTCTGGGCAATATTGCCAGAACCGGCATACGCGGATTATTGCTGGGTAATACCGCAGAGAAAATACTGGAGCATCTTCGCACTGACGCATTAATTGTGCGGAACAAGCACCACTAAATCATCTAATTATAAATACAAACATTATTGCAAAACAGGACACAAAATGGATTCAGTAGTACTTGCGGGCAGTGTATTAGGCGGGCTGGGGCTATTTTTGCTTGCCATCAGTATGATGACAGACGGTTTAAAACTGGCTGCCGGCAGTGCGTTGCGTCATTTGTTGTCAACCTGGAGTAAGACCCCGCTACGCGGCGTAATATCAGGCTTTACCATGACCGCATTAGTACAATCATCCAGTGCAGTAACGGTGGCTTCTCTGGGGTTTGTGAATGCCGGATTGATTTCCATGCGACAGGCCCTCGGCATTATTTATGGCTCCAATATCGGCACTACTATTACAGGCTGGCTGGTTGCAATCGTAGGTTTTAAACTGAATATACAGACAATTGCCTTGCCACTGGTTGGTCTAGGTATGCTGTTCCGCTTGTTAAAGCCCGGTTCTCGGTTTGCCTCTGTAGGATTGGCGTTAGTGGGTTTCGGGCTGTTTTTTGTTGGTGTAGATATTCTTAAAAATGCCTTTGAAGGCATTGTTCAGGCTTTTGATATTTCGCAAGTTTCTGCTGACGGGATCAGTGGCATTTTGCTGTTTTTGGTGGTGGGATTTGTAATGACGGTACTCACCCAATCCTCCAGTGCATCGATTGCGCTTACCATAACAGCGGCAACCAGTGGCGTAGTAGGCATTTATGCGGCAGGTGCCATGGTAATTGGAGCCAATATTGGTACCACGTCTACGGCATTACTCGCGTCTATCGGCGCTACCGCAAATGCCAAAAGAGTTGCTGCGGCGCAAGTGACGTTTAATGTTGCAACCGCCATAGTGGCACTCCTTATTTTACCGGTACTGTTTTATATCATCCATGAAATCACCGCGTTCTTTCAGGTTGAAGCCAATAATGGTGTAACGCTGGCTATTTTTCATACTGTTTTTAACGTGCTTGGTGTGTTACTTATTTTCCCGGTTAATGACAGGTTTGCTGCGTTTCTGGACCATCGATTTACCTCCCGGGAAGAACAGTCATCCAAGCCACAATATCTGGATAAAACCATTGCTCAAACGCCCGATTTGGCCGTTAACGCGATAATTCTTGAGTTGCTATCTACGAGTGATAAGTACCTGGATTTGTATCAACGCGTACAGGTATTACACAACTCAAAAACCAACAAATATGCAGCCGATATTCAGGTGCTTAAAGTACTCTCTCAGGCAATTTCTGAATTCATTGTGAGTGTAGAAAGTGCTGCTCTAAGCAAAGACACAACAATCTCACTGGCGACCATGATGCGGGTAGAACATTACCTGTTAAATGTGATTTTAAAGCTTGAAAACATCATTCAGTTAAACACCTTTGACGAGCACATTGACGACAGCACAATGCTTATGCAAATCAATGACTTTCAAGCTCATTGCTACGACTATTTATACAAGGTACGCAAAAAGGCTTATCTGAACGATGATGATATGTTGTCTGCTTACGAAGTACTCAGGCAGCAACATGAAGCGGTAAAGGCCGACCTGATACTTAGTGCAACACGCGGCAGTATTTCCGTTGCCCAAATGGCTCATACCTTAGACAAACTGGCGGAAACACTGCAAATCGGACAAATGTGGATGAAAGCATTCAGCCGAATTCAAACCATTGAAAACAACATCGAAACGTTGAGAAAAAGTAATTCATAACAAGGCAAATAAAAGGAGAGGGCACATGGCAACATTAACCTTTTACGGCGCAATTGAAGGGGTAACCGGTTCAATGTATTTGTTGGATACGGGAGAGTATAAAGTGTTGCTCGACTGTGGCTTATTCCAGGGGCGAAAGGAAGAAGAGAAGAATAACTATAAACCCCTGCCATTTTATGTGTCTGATATTGATGCGGTGGTGCTGTCTCACGCTCACCTTGACCATTCTGGCAGACTGCCCATTTTAGTTCGAGACGGCTACAACAAACCCATATATATGACCCGACCGACAAAAGATCTCATTGAAGTCCTGCTGAAAGACGCTGCATCATTACAGGAAAAAGATGCTGAATGGGAAAATAAAAAACGAAAACGAGCAGGTAAAAAATTAATAGAGCCGTTGTACCGGGAAGAAGAAGTAGACGGCGTAATGTTACTTTGTCAGGGCATTAAATACGGTAAGCGAATTACTATAGTCCCTGGCGTTGAGATCTGTTTTCGCGATGCTGGCCACATACTGGGATCAGCTATTGTAGAAATCTTTATAGAGCACGGAAATCACCACCGAAAACTGGTGTTTTCCGGAGACTTGGGTAACTCTCAGGCTGCGTTATTGCGCGATCCGGAAGTGATTACCGAAGCAGATGTCGTACTTATGGAAACCACCTACGGCGATCGCAATCATCGTTCTATGGAAGAAACCCTCGATGAATTTGAACAAGTTATTGAAGAAGCGAGTCAGAATGGTGGC
>NZ_JBLBUE010000231.1:0-4378 GCF_047290655.1 Alteromonas sp. AMM-1
AACAGTGCTTCTACCTCGTCCTCGTAACGCGCAATGGCCGCTATTTTCCCCTGATAACCAGCATTCTTTAGCTGTTTGCTAATGTTCATTGCGTCTTCTATAGAAGGCAGGGCGAGTAGTACCAATTCGACGTGCCGGATATCCAGGTTTTCCCACAAATCAACATCCTCACCATCACCTGTGATTACATTCATGCCGTCGTTGCGCATCTTTTGAATTTTAACGCGATCGGCATCCATTCCCCACACGTGATGTTCCATGAGTTTATTGAGCGAGGTAAAGGCACCAATGCCAACACGACCAAGCCCGACCACCAGGATTTTAGCGTCGGCGATAACCGGGTAGATGTCTTCTTTGAGTCGTTTCTCTCGCTCGAAGCGCTTCACGGTGTCTTTGATACGTTGATAAATACTATGCGAATACCGGTATACAATGCTGGTTAACACAAATGACAGGGAGGTTGATATTGCCAAAACAACAAGCCAGTTATCACCCAGCATTCCCAGACTCACGGCTAATGCGCCAACAATCAAACCAAATTCGCTGTAATTGGATAACACTAAACCGCCAAGGTAAGCGGTACGTCCTCGCAACGACATCCGGGTAAACAGCCAGAAGAATAACGCCATTTTAATGGGTAGCAGCAGGGTGATAATCAGCGCCATTCCCAGCATCTCAAGGTTGGGGAGGGCGGTTAATCCAATTGACAGGAAAAAGCCGATCAGGAACAGGTCTTTAAACGCCAACAGGGATTTTGCCATTTCAGTAGCTTTGGCATGTTTGGCGAATAACAGACCGAATATCAGTGCACCCAGGTCGCCTTTTATCTGTACTAATTCAAACAGATGATATCCACCAAGTGCAAAAATAAATCCGGTCAAGGGAAGCAATTCACCATGCCCTGATTGATTGATAATGCGGTTTAGCAATGGAAGAGCAGGGATAATCAGCAGTAACAATGGTGCGTATATACTGGGTATTTTACCGGTTGCAACCACCAGAAATACCACAGCAAAAATATCCTGCATGACTAGTACACCGATAGCCAGCTTGCCATGACGCGTTTTTGATTCGCCGGCTTCTTCCAGTACTTTAACCACACACACTGTGCTGCTAAACGACAGTGCAAACGCAATCAGTGCTGCGCTCTGCCAATCAAGTCCGCCAAATCCCGCTGCTGCCAGGCTGCCAAATAAAATTAACAGGGCAGAAATGGCTGCTACCCACAACACAGTATGGGCGATGCTGCCAAACCACACTTCCCGTTTAGACAAATCCTTTATGTTGAGTTTAAGGCCGATGGTAAACAGCATTATTGTAATACCAAGATCGGCCAGTGTGGTGATTGCTGGTGTGGTTGAATAACCCAGAGCATGAAGTAAAAAACCTGCCGCCAAGTAGCCAACCAGTGGAGGAATGCCAATAAGTTTCACGCCAAGCCCGCAAATGAATGCAAACAGTAAAAAGATATACTCCATTATCGCAACATTGAGATAGTCAGATTTGCCACAAAAGTACCATGTTAGACTTGGTGCTGGCAAAATTATCCGAGCGGGCACTTAGGATACTTATCAGCATGGAGAACTGCTAAATACGCATTTGAGGAGAGTGAGCTGTCACCAGTTCCCTTGGTGACATGTTGTGTTTAGCGTGAGCCTCAGAGCAAAACTAAAACGTTGCTGCTTGTTTGGATTTATCGTGGGATTCTTCTGCTATAAGCAGATTGAGTTCTTGCAATAATTCATATTCGCGCACTTTAATTGTGCCGAGCTCAAAGGTGATTTCCTTTTTTCGCTCCGACGGGCTGTACCCAGGCATTTTTCGTCGGGATTCCAGATTCGCGATATTGGATACTTTCTTAAGTTCTGCTACCGAGCCTGAGGAAGGTCGTTGATATCCGCTACCGTATTCGATAGACGATTTCTCAAACGATAACATCGATTCGCCATGAAGCCGTTGAGACTGGCTATACTGCATGGAGTGGTTTTTATGTGCTTCAATTTCTTCAGCACGATCCATTGCACGTAATTTACGCGCAAAAATTTCTAATCCAACCCTGTTTACCGATACGCCCATGTCAAGGCACTGCTTATAGGTAACATCATTGTTTTTATAGTTATTGGCTCTGACTAAGCTCTTAACTGTTTCTAATTTTTCCATTTTAGCGCACTTTTTTATACCGGATTCAAACAGCGATCTGGTTGGTTTATATGGATATTATTATTGGAATATCGACAAATTGCCGAAATTCTGCGTTATAGTACTGTTGAATATTTGTACATGCAATACTACAAAAGTCAAACTTTTGACACAAAATGTGCAAAATTGTCAAAAATCAAACACGATTCGTACTGGTCGGTGCAGTAAAATGAGGTACAGTAGCGTGCTTTTGAAGTTTTTTAATTAACTCATTGGGTATTATGTGAATAAAACTGAGCGGTTTTCAGCGATTAAACGGGTGTTGATTATTGAAGGTTGTGTCAATCTGTTAATGACCCTGACAAAACTTTCAGTTGGAATAATTACACACTCATCTGTCATTCTGGCCGATGCGCTGCATTCCTTAACGGATCTCTTCAACAACGTAATTGCTTTTGTTGCTATTCGAATCAGCCAGAAACCACCCGATCATTCCCATCCCTACGGGCATCAGAAATTTGAATACCTGGCTATTTTTCTGTTGGCTGTTTTACTGTCGGTGGTGTCGCTGGAATTGGTGATTTACGCCATTGAACATCATGGTAATCCCGTAGAGCAAAACGTTACTGGCCTGGTATTGTTGATACTCGCGATTGCGGTGAATTTTCTGCTGAGTCGCTGGCAAATGGGCAAAGCCAAATTCCTTCGGTCTGAATTACTGGCTGCCGATGCCAAACATACACTTAGTGACGTACTTACATCGATAGCGGTACTGGTTGGCTGGCAACTTGCCGCTTCAGGGTGGTATTGGCTGGATACTGTTTTTTGCCTGGGGGTGGCTTTGTTGGTTGCACATTTGGCATGGGAACTGTTTAATCAGGCGCTGCCAGTACTGGTTGACGCTAACGCCAATGACAAATCGCTTTCGGTTGAAACGCTATCCCGGTATACCAGCGAATTTAAAGATATTGCCCGGGTTGCGGAAGTACGCAGCAGAAGAATGGGCGAGCACATCAACGCGGATCTGACACTGATTGTATCGCCGCACTTAACGGTTATCCAGGCCCACAAGCTGGCCCATGAATTCGAAGACTATCTCAAAAAACATGTCGAGCTAAATGATGTTGTGATACACATTGAACCCGATGAGTTATCTGACCGGAGTTAATGTGAGAAACAGAGTATTGTTTATTGTTGGTTTGGGGCTGTTAGCATCATTTCTGCTGGCATTTACTTATCAGGGATTTGAATGGGTAGTTGGAGTATTTGCCCTATTGTTGGCATTAACACTTCACGATGCCTTCCAAAAACGCCATTCGCTGCTAGCTAATTTTCCACTGGTAGGCCGTTTGCGTTGGATAATTGAGGAGCTAAGGCCATTTGTTCAACAATACCTGCTAGAAACCGAAACCAGTGGTAAGCCAATCAGCCGGATGTTTCGCTCCATCGTGTATCAGCGGGCAAAGAACAGTTTAGACACAGTACCGTTTGGCACGCAGTTGGATACCTATGAATCAGGCTACGAATGGATCGGGCATTCTTTATCTGCATTAAATGTAGAAGAACTGGATGACGATCCCAGAGTAAAAATTGGCGGTCCGGAGTGCACTCAGCCATACAACGCCAGCTTGTTGAATATTTCGGCCATGAGTTTTGGTAGTTTGAGCAAGAATGCAGTGCTTGCGCTTAATAAAGGTGCGAAGTTAGGCGGGTTTTACCAGAACACTGGCGAGGGCGGGTTAACGCCTTATCATTTGGAAAACGGTGGCGACATTGTTTGGCAGATTGGCACCGGCTATTTTGGGTGTCGGAATAAAGACGGCACATTTAATCCGCTAACATTTCAGGAAAAAGCGCGTTTGCCTGCCGTAAAAATGATTGAAATAAAATTAAGTCAGGGCGCAAAGCCTGGTCATGGCGGTATTTTGCCTGCACACAAAAACACCCCGGAGATTGCAGCAATCCGCGACGTCACCGTGGCAACAGATGTTATTTCGCCACCTACTCACAGTGCGTTTAGTACACCTGTTGGCCTGCTTGATTTTGTTAAACAGTTACGTGAACTCAGTGGTGGTAAACCGGTAGGATTTAAACTGGCTATAGGCCGCAAGAGTGAATTTATTGCGGTGTGCAAAGCCATGAAACAAACCGGCATTATGCCCGACTTTATTACGGTTGATGGCGGAGAAGGTGGCACCGGTGCAGCGCCACTGGAATATTCAAATTCAATTGGATTTCC
>NZ_JBLBUE010000232.1:0-4289 GCF_047290655.1 Alteromonas sp. AMM-1
AACCACTTAAGTAAATTGGCCACGCCGATTGTGACGCAACAGCACAATCCTGGCGGTGCCATGTTTAAACAGAAACTGGTACAGGCGATGGCACAAAAAATGAACCCATCGCTGAAGGAGAGCGGTGATGACAAGTAAATTCGCGAAATGGCTGGCGTTGGCGTTGCCCATTTATTTGCTTGCTGCGCCGGTACTCGCTCAACAGGGTATCCCGGCGGTGACGGTTACCACCAATGGCGATGGCAGCCAGGATTACACCATGACCCTGCAGGCGCTGTTCATCATGACCGCGCTGAGCCTGTTACCGGCGTTTATTATGATGATGACGTCGTTTACCCGGATTATTGTGGTGTTGTCGATTTTGCGTCAGGCCATAGGCTTGCAGCAATCGCCCTCTAACCAAATCCTGATTGGTGTGAGTTTGTTTTTGTCGATGTTTATTATGACCCCGGTATTCGAGGAAATTGACGAACGCGCATTGCAGCCCTATCTCGCTGAGGAAATGACCTCAATGGAAGCGTTTGAACAAGCCAAAGGGCCCATGCGAGCGTTTATGCTTTCACAAACGCGGGTCAAGGATTTGGAAACCTTTGTGTCTATTGCCGGTGATGAAGGTAAATACCAGGACCCAGCTGATGTACCGTTAAATATTCTGATCCCGGCTTTTGTTACCAGCGAGCTAAAAACCGCATTTCAAATTGGCTTCATGCTGTTTATACCGTTTTTGATCATCGACCTGGTAGTGGCCTCTATTCTGATGGCCATGGGTATGATGATGCTGTCGCCCATGATTGTATCGTTGCCGTTCAAACTCATGTTGTTCGTGCTGGTTGATGGCTGGAACCTGATTTTTGGCACCCTGGCTACCAGTTTTGGTATGGGTGTGTAGGAGCGCATCATGTCACCAGAAGTCTTTGTTGAAATTCTTCGCGAGTCTATGTTCATGGTAATCCTGCTGGTGTCAGCGGTAATTGTACCGAGTCTGATAGTCGGTTTGATTGTAGCGGTGTTCCAGGCTGCTACCTCCATTAACGAACAAACCATGAGCTTTTTGCCGCGTTTGCTGGTTACTCTACTGGCATTGAGCTGGGGCGGCAACTGGTTGGTACAGAAACTGATGGATTTCACTTTCCATATGGTAGAACAAATTCCCCAGGTGATTGGTTAAATGGAAGTCTCATTGGTTGCCATTAATCAGTTTCTGGCTGATTTGTTGCTGCCATTTATGCGTATCAGCGGCATGTTCGCTGCCATGATTGGCTTAAGTGCCAAGTCTATTCCCACACCGGTTCGCGGATTGTTATCTATCCTTCTTGCGCTGGTGATCATGCCGGTTGTGCCTCCCTCGCCAGTGAATAACCTGATGGATGTAGGGGTGTTTGTAATTGGTATTCAGCAATTGCTGATTGGCATTGCCATTGGCTTTGTGTCCATGATGGTGCTGAACACCTTTGTGCTTGCCGGTCAGGTTATTGCCATGCAGACCGGTTTGGGGTTCGCCAGTATCGTTGATCCGGTAAACGGGATAAACGTGCCAGCGGTGGGCCAGTTCTACCTGATATTGGCCACGCTGCTGTTTTGGCAACTGGATGGTCATTTGTCCATGATCCAAATGATGGTGATGAGCTTTCAGGCGTTTCCGATCGGCGATAGCTGGTTTGAACCCGAACAGCTGCGCGATATCGCCCAATGGGCTGGCTGGATGTTCGTTGCGTCACTCACTCTGGCGCTGGCACCTATCATTTCGTTGCTCATTGTGAACCTGGCGTTTGGCGTAATGACCAAAGCTGCGCCACAGTTGAATATTTTCAGTATTGGTTTTTCCATTGCCCAAATTATGGGGCTATTCATTATTTGGCTCACGCTGGATAACTTTACCACGCACTTTGAAAATCTATGGCAGCGAGCCTTGCAGTTTATGTGTGAACTGCTGGCCGTGTGTCCAACCTGATCGGAGGTAGGCCAACGTGGCTGATTCGAGTGATAAAACAGAAGACGCGACGGCGAAACGGTTGGGCGATGCCCGTAAAAAAGGGCAGATTGCCCGCTCCCGTGAACTGTCTACCGCTCTGGTACTGATTGTTAGTAGCGTGATGTTTTTGCTAATGGGCGGCTACATAGCTGAAGCACTATTTGCCGTGATGCAGCGCGTATTTACTCTATCGCGGGATGAAACTTACGATCCCACTCACATGTTTTCTGCCTGGGGGGAAGCTCTTATGGCGGTGAGTATTCCGGTGATTGGTTACATGATTGTAGCCATGATTGCTGGTATATACGGTTCGATTGCGCTGGGCGGATACAACTTTACCTGGTATTCGGCGCAACCGCGCTGGAGTAAGCTAAACCCCATGTCGGGGTTTAAGCGGATGTTTGGCATGAACGGCCTGGTGGAGTTACTTAAGGCCATTGCCAAGTTTTTCGTGATTGCCGGCATGGCGCTGTTGTCGCTGTCGTTTTTTCAGGATCAGGCTTTGCATCTTGATCAGGAGATTTTTCCGCTCAACGTGTTTCACGCGCTGGACATGATCGAATGGGCGTTTTTCTTTCTGACACTGGGCATGATCCCAATTGCCCTGATTGACGTGCCATACCAGTCGTATAAGCACAAAGAAGAAATGAAAATGAGCAAGCAAGAGGTTAAGGATGAGCGTAAAAATGCCGACGGTGATCCACAGGTAAAAGGCCGGATCCGCCGCTTGCAATACCAGGCTGCTGCCCGTCGTATGATGCAGGAAGTGCCAAAAGCCGATGTGGTAGTCACCAACCCAACTCACTACTCAGTGGCGCTGAAGTATGATCAGAACGGCAATCGTGCGCCTGTAGTGGTAGCCAAAGGGGGCGATGAGCTTGCAATGCACATCAGAAAAATTGCAAACGCTCATGGCGTGCCGTTAGTAGCAACGCCTATGCTTACCCGGGCCATTTATTACACCACCGAAGTGGATGAAGAAATCCCGCACAAGCTGTTTATGGCTGTGGCTCAGGTGCTGGCCTATGTGTTCCAGTTGAAAGCCTATAAATCGGGTAAAGGCAAACGGCCCAAGCCGTTGGCCAGAAACCTGCCCATCCCACCAGATATGCGCTATTAATCACCTGCCAATACGCCTGCTTTTGCAGGCGTATTGCTACGAGTGATGAATAAGTCGTCAGTTAACATTTTCTACCGAAAAGCTGGCACGCCGATTGATATACCACTGGTAAGCGACGTTTTTGTGTCAAAAATCTGTTGGTAAGAATGTGACTTATGGTGCTATCTGATTATTTTCAACGCGTAGATAAAGCGCAGTTGCAACGACTGACTCAGGGAATGGGTGTACCGTTAGTTTTACTGGCGATTATGGGCATGGTTATCCTGCCTATGCCTCCTTTGTTACTGGACATACTGTTCAGCTTCAATATTGCGCTGTCTCTGGTCATTATCCTGGTAGCCGTACTGACACAACGACCGGTTGATTTTGGTATATTTCCATTGGTTCTGTTGATTGCTACCGTATTGCGACTGGCATTGAATGTTGCCTCAACACGGGTAGTGTTGTTATACGGGCATGAAGGCGGTGATGCTGCGGGTCGGGTAATCGAAGCGTTCGGTGAAGTCGTTATTGGCGGTAACTACGCCGTGGGTGTGGTGGTTTTCGCCATCTTGCTGATTATCAACTTTAAAGTAGTTACCGCGGGTGCAGGACGTATCTCAGAAGTAAGCGCGCGCTTTACCTTGGACGCGATGCCGGGCAAGCAAATGGCCATCGATGCCGATTTGAACGCGGGCTATATCGATCAGGACGAAGCGCGTCGTCGTCGCGAAGATATCACCGCGGAAGCTGATTTTTATGGCTCCATGGACGGTGCATCAAAATTCGTGAAAGGCGACGCGGTGGCGGGTATGTTTATCATGCTCATCAATATTGTAGGCGGGTTGTTCATTGGCATGATCCAGCACGATTTGGGCTTCGCCGAAGCACTTGAAGTGTACACCATTCTAACCATCGGTGACGGTTTGGTGGCACAAATTCCCTCGTTACTGCTATCGGTTGCCACTGCCATTATTGTGACGCGTGAGAATGAAACCCAGGAAATGGGCTCAGAAATTACAGAGCAACTGGGAAACAAAAAGGCGTTGTCGATAGCCGCAGTTATTTTGTTCGTCATGGGGATAGTGCCTGGCATGCCTCACCTTGCATTCTTGAGCTTTGCAGCCCTGGCGGGAGGTTATGCGTATTACCAGGATTATGCAGAAAAACAACGCGCTAAAGAACCGCCCAAACCTGTTGTTCTGAGTGAAAATGACA
>NZ_JBLBUE010000233.1:0-4256 GCF_047290655.1 Alteromonas sp. AMM-1
GCAAATACCGAGAGTAGCCATGCCAGCGCTAGCCAACTCACCAGTGTATTGCTTTTTGCCGTGTGTTGCCCGGTTACCAAATACTGGTAGAGGTGTCCAGCAATCACACCTTGCCAGCCTGTTGCTGTGCGACGCCAGCGATAGACCACCCAAAGTAGCAGCACTAATGGGATTAGTGCATAAAACCATTCAGGGCGTAGGAAGTGAAAATCTGCAGGGAGAAAATTCAAGGCACTGTTCATGATACGGCCTCTTTGCTGCCAGCCAGTCTGAACCAGATACTTCGCAGGAATATACCAATCACTGGCAGCGCACTAAGTAACAATGCCAGGGCCAGCGGATAGTAAAATAACGCCGTTAGCGGGCGCATTTTACGTGCTTCGCCTTCAATCGGTTGAAGCTGATCGAGCATCGCGTAAATGTTGTTTAACTCGGCGGCATTGCGCGCTCGGAAATACTGGCCGCCCGTTGCTTTCGCAATATCGGTTAACATGGTTTCGTCCAACTCTTGCGAGGGATTTACCTGTCTGCTGCCAAAGAAACTTGAAACAGTCATGGCATCAGCCCCCACACCAATGGTGTAAACCGTAACCTGAGCATCCACTGCAAGTTCTTTTGCTTGTTGTGGTGTGATATTACCGGCCGTGTTCTGGCCGTCAGTCAGCAATATGAGTACGCGGTTTGATTCAGCTTTTTGTTCAAATCGCTTTACAGCAAGACCAATAGCATCGCCAATCGCCGTTTGTTCACCTACCAGGCCTATTACTGCCTCGTCCAATAAGGTTGCGACGGTTTCCCGGTCATAGGTGAGGGGCGCTTGTAAATAGGCCGTGTCGGCGAACAGAATCAACCCGAGGCGATCGCCAACCCGGCGTTGAATGAAGTCATACAGTACCGATTTGATCATGGTCAGGCGATTAACCTGACGGCCGTTTACCATCATGTCTTCAATTTTCATACTGCCAGACAAATCCACCGCCAGCATCATTTCACGCCCTTCATTTGGCACGTTAACCGGCTCACCCAACCATTGCGGCCGGGCTGCAGCCAGTACCAAACAAATCCACATCATGGCGGCCAGTATCAACCAACCGCGTTTTGCTGCTTTAGGTGATTTCGATTGCGGCAGATTGTTAATTAAATTCGGTACCCGCAGCGCAACATCCGTTTGCTGAGTTTTAGGACTCAGCAAGCGAACGATGAAGGGTAAGGGCAGAGCAAACAGCGCCCACCACCAGGCAAACTCAAACATGACTTGCCTCCCGCGCTTTTACTGCCGTCTCTATGGGGGGAACTCGCCTAAAATTAGCTTGGTTCAACCATACAGTTGCCGCTGAAAAAATATCGCTGGCTTCTGCGTCTGTACAAGGTGCTTGCTGATACACCTTGCTGGTCATGACTTCCAGTCCGGCCATCACGGATTTTGCGTGCTTGTTGCTAACTTCACTTTGCAAAAACTGTAGCCACTGATTGCCGTGTAAAACGGAAACGGTTTCAGCGCCGAAATAGTGCTTCGCAACGCGTTTGAGTAATTGATTGGTATTTACCGCGGCCTGGCCTGGCTCAGTAGCGAAGGCGGCAAGTGTTGCCAGTGCCTCACGCTTGGCTTTAGTAAATTGGCGGTGAAGATACCAGGTGCGTATTGACAGTACGGTAACCAGCAATACCAACGCAATAACAGCCCACCAACCCCATGCCAGCGGCCACCAATCTACGCCAGTTGGCGTTTGAATATCATTTAACTGGGCTAACGGGTCCATATTGGCTGCCTCCGCAAGCGTTCAAGTTGTTCGGTTAGAGGGATACCGGCATCAATAAAGCCCAATCCAGTTTTACAGCGGCCAAGACTGTCTTTCACCTGCTGCCAGCGCGCTTGTTGGCTGGCGGAATAATGTTTTGCAAGCACCGGATCGCCTAATGTCCAGGTTTGCTTTTGCTCGCCGTCGGTAACATTCACACTCTGCGTGTGGCGAAGCGTTGGCAAGGTATGTTCAAGCGGGTCGGTGATGGCAATGGCACTCACTTCACAATGCCGGCTAATTTGGGTTAAGTGCTGAAGCGCACGCTCATCAAGGTGCAAAAAATCACTGATGATATACACCAGACTACCGGGCCTGGCCAGACGGCGCAGCCGGGACAAAGCCTGTTCCAGATTTGCCTGAGGGGCTTGAAGCTGGGCCCGACTCGCTTCATTCTGACACTGCATCAGTTCATGACAAATACTTAAAACCGCGCGCTTGCGGCTTAATGGTTTACATTCTTTATGAGAGTAATCCGAATAGATTAACGCGCCCACTTTGTCGCCGCGTTGCGCTGCTGCCCAACTGATTAATGCACTCAAATGCGCTGCCTGAACGGCTTTGAGCAGCAGTTGGGTGCCAAATTGCATCGAGCCCGATAAATCACACAAAACAAATACCGGGCGCTCGCGCTCTTCGCGGTACACCTTGGTGTGGGTTTTTCCGGTGCGCGCAGTCACACGCCAGTCGATGGCACGAATGTCATCACCCGCCTGATAGTGCCTGGCTTCATCAAACTCCATACCACGCCCCTTGTGTTTAGTCAGGTAACTACCTGCCAAACGCGCCTGAGGCGTGCGTGTGGGTTTCATGTCTAACAGCCCGGCAAACTGCTTGTATTGCAGCAGTTCCTTTACATTTAACTGAATGCCATTGGACTGCAGGCTATTGAGCTGTTGTTGTACGGCAATCATTGATTAAGGCACAGCGACCAGATTTAATATGGTGTCCAAAACCTGATTGGCGGTTACACCTTCCGCTTCGGCCTGATAAGACAGGATCAAACGGTGGCGAAGCGCATTGTGGAACACAGCCTGGATGTCGTCGGGACCAACGAAATCCCTGCCGGCCAACCACGCATGGGCACGGGCGCAGCGATCCAGTGAAATGGTGGCACGAGGGCTGGCACCAAATTCAATCCACTGAGCTAATTCAGGTGAATAATTTTCAGGGCGACGCGTGGCCATAATCAACTGCACTAAATAGGTTTCCAGTGCGGGGGCCATGTGCAGTGCCAATGCCGCTTTACGCGCAGCGAAGATATCTTGCTGGCTCAATGTAGGTGGAAGCGCTGTGGGCTTACTCAGCTCTTCGTTGCGCGTTAATTGCAGGATTTGCAGTTCGGTGTCGGCATCCGGGTAATCAATTTCCAGGTGCATCAGGAAGCGGTCTAACTGCGCTTCTGGCAGGGGATAGGTGCCTTCCTGCTCCAGCGGGTTCTGCGTTGCCATTACCAGAAATAGTTCTGGTAGAGCATAGGTTTTGTTGCCAACCGTAATTTGGTGCTCAGCCATGGCTTCGAGCAGCGCAGATTGCACTTTTGCCGGCGCACGGTTAATTTCGTCTGCCAGCACCAGATTATGGAACAAAGGACCTTGCTGGAACACAAACTGGCCTGTTTCCGGGCGATAAATATCCGTACCCGTTAAATCGGCGGGTAGTAAATCTGGCGTAAACTGTACGCGGTGAAAATCGCCATCAATACCCTTAGCCAGGGCGTTGATGGCTCGGGTTTTCGCCAATCCTGGTGGGCCTTCTACTAACAAGTGGCCGTCGGCCAGCAGTGCAATCAGCATATTCAGCGTGAGTTGAGACTGACCGATAATTTGTGAATCAAGATAGGCGTGTAACTGCCTGAACTGCTCAGCTGCCATAGAGTTTTCTAACCTTGTTATCGTTATTGAATCACAGAGCCTATACTTACTGCTCCGTGTTGGAATTGAAGCTATCTGACTGTTAAGTCAATATAAGGTTCCCTTATTCTGTTTCAAGCTACTTTTTCTCATCAAGAGATTAATTGTTGCAAAATATTCTTCTGCGGATTTGCTATTTGTTTAATTGTTTGTAAAAATCGGCGCATTGATAACAGGTCTGACCACTACCAGGTCTACAACAAGGGTTTTAAATAATGGCTAAACAGCAATCGGTTACAACGCGTGATGGCGATCGCATTGCCATTGTCGCTGGGCTTAGAACGCCCTTCGCAAAAATGGCGACGTATTTTCACGGTGTTCCCGCCGTGGATTTGGGCAAAATGGTGGTAAACGAGCTTCTGATCCGCAATGCCGTTGATCCTAAATTAGTTGATCAACTTGTTTACGGTCAGGTAGTTCAAATGCCAGAAGCCCCCAATATTGCACGCGAAATCGTTCTGGGCACCGGGATGAATGTGCATACCGACGCCTACAGCGTATCACGCGCTTGCGCAACTAGCTTCCCGTCTACGGTGAATATCGC
>NZ_JBLBUE010000234.1:0-4240 GCF_047290655.1 Alteromonas sp. AMM-1
TGGAATATGAATGAGTCTGACTTTGTCGGGCAATGTACTGGCTAACAATGATCATGAACACCGTCGGTTGGTGAATGTAACCGGACAGGGGGCGGTAAGTGTGGTGCCAGATGCGTTTAGCATCAGTGTATTAATAGAAGAACGCGGGCCGCTGGTAAGTAAACTCAATCAACAAATGGCTGCGCGATTAACCTCAGTTGTGCAATTTTTATTGGCATCGGGTATTGAAGAAAAGCATATTCAGTCGATGTCGGTTAACCTTACTCCCTGGTATGAACACACACCTAACGGGCGGGAAGATAAGGGGTTTATTTTATCCCGCGAGGTACGCGTAACCTCTAAAGCACTACAAACCTATGATGCCATACTCGATGGAATGTTAAGCCGCGGCGTAGACCGCATTCAACGCTTTGAATTTGTAAATACCGATGCCTCTGAAGCTTATCAACACGCCCTTGTTGCAGCTGTTCAGGATGCAAAATTGCGCGCGGGCTTGTTAGCGCGCGAAATGGGAGTAAAATTGGGCAATGTGATTACTATTAACGAATCATCTGGTTACAGCGCCCCGCCAGTGATGGCAACCATGCGGATGAAAGACGAAATGAGCAGTAGTCTGCCTGGACAGACAGATATCACTGCCACTGTGTCTGTAACCTTTGAGCTGATTGAGAACTACCATTAAGAGAGACACAATTTGAGCAGCAGTACTTTTTATTCTCAGCTAATTGCCCAGGCCCGGAGTTTGGTTGATGGCGAGCACGACATGATCGCCAATATGGCCAATATCAGCGCGTTGTTGTACAACCAAATGGACAACGTTAACTGGGCTGGGTTTTATATTTTTAAAGAAGAACAGCTGGTACTGGGGCCATTTCAGGGGCAACCGGCGTGTATCCGTATCCCGATGGGTAAGGGCGTGTGCGGCACCGCCGCCGCATCCAATACCGTTCAGCGGATTGAGGACGTACACCAGTTTGAAGGCCATATTGCCTGTGATGCTGCGTCTAACTCAGAAATCGTGATCCCCATTGTGGTAAACGACAAGCTCATTGGTGTACTGGATATAGACAGTCCCATTTATTCGCGTTTCAGTGCGGAAGATGAAGCAGGCCTGTGCGAAATTGTTAGTGTGCTGAGCAGTACGCTGGTATGAAACACTTAGTTGACATTCAGGTGGTATTAGCCACCTGGCAGGACATGGAAGATGTGTTCGAAGAGCCCGACGAGGCCGCAGAACGGTTAAATACTATTCTGCATATGGTGTACGACCGGGCAGAAGATGACATTTCGGTAGAGCGTCTGGAAGGGTTGTTGGCGCACAGTTGGTCAATTTGGCATCAAGATGAAAATTTATTGTACGTAAATGACGATGATTTGCTTGATTGGGTTGACCATCTGCTAGCAACTTGGGATGATGAAGACAATCTCGATTAACTCTTACATACGTTAATATTGATGGAATCATCACAGAAGTTTAGTAACAGTAAAGAAGTCATTGCCTTTCTGGCAGAGACATTCCCTCATTGCTTTAGCCTGGAAGGCGAAGCGCGTCCATTAAAAATCGGTATTTTCCAGGATTTGGCCGAGCGACTGCAAGAAGACGAGCGGGTCAGTAAAACACTGCTGCGCTCGAGCCTGCGTCACTACACCAATAGCTGGCGATATCTTTACAGCATTAAGAAAGGCAATTTCCGTGTTGATTTGGATGGTAATCAGGATGCTGCCATTGAGCAGGAACATGAAGACCACGCCAAACAGCAACTGGATGAAAGCAAAGCCAAGGCTGCTGAAAAGCGCAAAGCGACGGCAAAACCGCCTCGCAGAAAACCAGACGGTCGTTCAGATGCTAAAAATGGCGCCGAGCGTCAGGCAAAACCTGCGGCTGGTCGCTATAATGGAACTAAATCAAAAACTAACAGACCAACTAAAGTACCCCCAGCAAAATTAACGGATGCTGATTTAACAACTGGTACTGCGGTTACAGTAAAACTGGGCAAAGCGCCTATGTATGCTGTAATCACTGAAGTTGCGAAAGACGGCGTTCATGTTCAACTGGATACGGGGATGGTGGTTAAAGTCAACCCAGAGGCTTTACGTCTAGCACGTACCAAGAGGTCGTAATATGAAAGATTTACTCCGAGTTTCCGTTGCCAGCGCTATTTTAGCGTTAAGTGTGGGTGCTGGCGCAGTAACATCAGGGAATAGTGTAGAAGATTTACCGGTTCTCCAACAGGAGCCGCAGCATTCGTCTGCCGCTAAACGAATAAGTACCTTGTTCACTCGAGAGCACTACAAGCTTATTCAACTCGATGATGCACTCTCGGAGAAAGTCTACGACCGTTTTTTAAGCGCGTTGGATGGTAATCGCAATGTGTTTCTGCAATCCGATATTGACGGCTTCGCCAAATACCGTGATTTATTTGATGATGCGTTAACGCGCGGTAATCTGCAGGTTGCATACGATATGTATAACCTGAACTTAGAACGCCGGGTTGAGCGTTACGAGTTTGCGCTGACCCAATTGGGTAAGCCGTTCAATTTCGAAAAAGCCGGCGACAAGTTTTATTTCGATCGCGAAGACTCACCATGGCCAGCCAGCAAGTCTGAGTTGGATGAATTATGGCGTCAGCGCGTTAAATACGATGCGCTAAATTTAAAACTGGCCGGTAAAGAGCCTGAAAAAATTCAGGAATTACTGACCAAACGCTACGAGCGTGCCATTAAGCGTTTGAAACAAACGCAAAGTGAAGATGTGTTCCAAACCGTAATGAATGCATTTGCCCGTAGTATTGAAGCCCACACCAGTTATTTGTCACCCCGCAACGCCGACCGTTTCCAAATGGATATGAATTTATCGCTGGAAGGTATTGGTGCGGTGTTACAAAGCGAAGATGACTTCACTGTGATCAAAAGCATTGTACCCGGTGGTCCGGCAGACAAATCAAAAGCGTTAAAGCCTGAAGACAAAATTGTCGGCGTAGCCCAGGCGGATGAAGATTTTGTAGATGTAATTGGCTGGCGTCTTGACGACGTTGTTGAATTGATCAAAGGGCCAAAAGGCAGCGAAGTGCGTTTACAAGTACAAAAGAGCACGGGCGATAGCACGGCGATATCAGTGATCAATATTGTTCGCGACAAGATTAAGCTGGAAGATCGCGCCGCCAAGTCTGAGGTATTTATACCCGAAACTGGCCCCCATCAGGGCGAGAAAATCGGAGTGATCAATATTCCAAGTTTCTATAACAACCTGCATGTTGATGTGCTGAAAGAAATTAACGCACTTAAAGCTCAGGATGTTAAGGGAATTATCGTTGATTTACGTGGTAACGGCGGCGGATCGCTGTCGGAAGCTACCCTGGTGTCAGGTTTGTTTATTGAAAGTGGCCCTGTGGTACAAATTCGCTACGAAGGTGGCAGAATGAGTGTGAATCAGGATACCGATGGTCAGGTGTCGTATTCTGGTCCGTTAACAGTACTGGTTGACCGCTACAGCGCATCTGCGTCTGAGATTTTTGCAGCGGCAATGCAGGATTACAATCGCGCATTGATTATTGGTGAACAAACCTTTGGTAAGGGAACCGTTCAGCAACACAAAGGGTTAGGCCGTATATACGATCTGTACGAAAACCCGCTGGGCAGCGTGCAATACACTATTGCTAAGTTCTATCGTATCAACGGCGGCAGTACACAGCACAAAGGTGTGGTACCGGACATTTTATTCCCATCGCCTATTGATCCGGCAGAGTGGGGAGAAAGTCAGGAAGAAAACGCCTTGCCATGGGATAGCATTAAACGCGCTAATTATACTACGTTTGGTGATTCGCAATCGGCTATAGATGTACTGTCAGCCAAGCACAATGTTCGCATTATGCAGGATCCAGAATTTGCCTACATGCAGCAAGACATTGAAGAGTATCGCAAAAACAAAGATAAAGCGTTTATTTCGCTGGTTGAATCAGAGCGTTTGGCTGAAAAGCAAGAGAACGAATCTGAAGCACTCAGCCGCGCAAACGAACGTTTGTTAAGACTGGGTTTACCTAAGGTAGAAAACCTCGATGATTTACCGGAAGCATTGGAAGACATCGATCCTTACCTGGCGGAAGCGGCCAATATCACACTGGATATGGTAGAAACGGGTAAGTACGCATTTAAACAAGGGTAACTCAAGAAATACCGAAAGGGGCTGGCGTTTGCCAGCCTTTTTTACATTAAAAGCAGTGTTGAAAAATACAACAATAAA
>NZ_JBLBUE010000235.1:0-4134 GCF_047290655.1 Alteromonas sp. AMM-1
AAGATCCCCGCCTGCGCGGGGATGACGGTTTAAGGTTAAGCGGGGATGACACTCCCTTACAGTCACCCCGGACTCTACTCAAACAGTGTACCAATGCCAAACAAGATCCCCGCCTGCGCGGGGATGACGATGAAGAAAACGCGGGGACGACGGTAGTGAAACGCGGGATGTCTCCCCTCCCCGTCACCCCGGGCTCGATCCGGGGTCTACCCAAACAGCGTGCCGATGCCAAACAAGATCCCCGCCTGCGCGGGGATGACGATAAAGAAAACTCGGGGATGACGGTTTAAGGTTAAGCGGGGAAGACGGGATAGATAGCGGGTTAAACCCACTCATTTGAACGATACATAGCTTTGCGTTGTCATCGAACTGTCATGCTTTACCATTAAGTTCGAGGACTTTAAAAGATAAGTGATTCAGGTCTCGATGCAACCGGGCATTAATATCGACTGGCAATGTTTAACTACAACGGAAGCTGAGCAGCTTAGCGCTGCGCTGAAAGCGTTTATTCACGGACTAACCCACGATTCCGCACAGGCAGATGATATTTATCAGGAGACTCTACTGCGCACTGGTCGCAGCACCCGTTTTTCGGATCTGGATAATCCTTTGGCATATATGATCACCGTGGCGAAATCCGTCCTCTGTGACTTTCAGCGTAAGCGTATTCCTAATGCTGTTGAAATTGAGCATATTGACTTGGAAGCGGCCAATGACGGCCCCGAACTTACCTTCATCCAGCAGCAAAAACTCAGCAGTATTGAAGCGATCCTTAACAATATGTCACCGCTACGTCGTGAGGTATTTATATTACGCAGGGTGGATGGGTTAACCCGTGATGAAATTGCCAGCCGCCTCGACCTCAGTGTGGAAGCCGTGAAAAAGCATCTAACCAGGGCGATGGTGGAACTCACCGTAAAACTCGAGGCCGAAGGCTGGATAACTGAGAATTAGTGTCCCCGTTTAGTGTAATTCAGAATCTACATATCATGACCTTTTTTAAGAGACAGTAATGACAGAGTCGCAACGATTAGAACAAGCTGCAGAATGGTTTGACCGCATTGACGAATTCAGTGAGCAGGAGAAGCTGCTATTCGCTGAATGGCTCACTTGTGCAGATAACCAGCAAGCTTTTACTCGTATTGCAACAGCGTTAGGTCAGCCGGAAGTAAAGGTGGCTGCACAGCGGATTAAAGATTCTGTTACGGTTACACTAGTACCCACCGCCTCAGCTTCTATTTCCGAAGAGGACATAAAAGATAGCCGCGTAACAAAAACTTTCTGGAACAACATTGGCCTTGCAAGCGCCGCAGCGGTGGCTTTGTTTGCAGCATTATTTACATTGAATAACAACTTGCCAGACCCGACGTCCCCGCCACATCATCAAGCGGCAAACTCGGCCAGTTATCAGTCTCAGTCAAAACAGTTTATAACTGGGATCGGTGAACATAGCTCGTCCTTACTGAAAGATGGCTCCATCGTTTATTTAAATGGCGATAGCGCTCTCACCGTAAATCATAATGAAAACTTCAGAGAGGTCAGTCTGCCTCATGGTCAGGCATACTTTGATATAGCTCATGAGCCTCGGCGCCCATTTATCGTGCAACTCGATACTGCTTCGGTGCAGGTAGTTGGTACTGCTTTTGATATTGATCGTTTAGCCGATAAAACCGAAATTCGGGTGTACGAAGGACTAGTAAAGGTTAACGCAGACAAAGCCCTGATGTTGCATAAGGGCGAGGGGGTAATATTGAGAAACGGCCAATGGCAGTCAACATTTACGTTCACTAATATGCAGTTGCCGGATTGGCGAACCGGTTGGCTGGAAGTCAATCAGCAACCTCTTGGTGATGTGGTTATAAGACTCAACCGATATACAGATAAACCGATAAGAATTAACGGCCAGACAGACCTACCGGTGTCAGGACGGTTTAACTTAAAAGTGCCTCAGCAAGCTCTGCAATTATTAAGTGCCATGGATGATTTAACTCTTACAGAATTGCCTGATTACTACCAGCTATCCGTAACGCTGTAGTAGCACAATATGGCTAACCCATGCTAGCGGTTACCTCAATCACTGCATTACCACGCTCCTTTAGACTGGCTGTTGTACTCAGTTTACTGGTCTGTCTTCCCGTTGCGGCAACACCCGCTGAACTTGAACGGCCAGTTTATCTGAAGGCACAGCCTTTACAGCAAGCGCTTCAATCGCTGGCCATTACCTTTAACAGGGCATTTATTGTCAATGCGAAACGCATCGATCATTTAGCTTCCGCTGAGCTTAAAGGCCACTACACCCTTGATAACGCTCTTGCCGAATTATTAATAAATACTGGCCTTACCTATCAGATCAATGATGACGGTATCATCATTAAGGCTGAACAAACCCATCAACAGCAAAAGGTTATAGAAGAAGTCGCAGTTAACGGTATTCGTGCTTCACTGAACCGATCGCGTCAACAAAAACAGCAATCCTCTCTAATAAGTGATGTGATCGCCGCCCGCGATATTGCATCTTACCCGGATAGAAATCTGGCCGAGTCGCTTCAACGCATTCCGGGCATGTCGATTACCCGGGAGGCTGGCGAAGGGCGGCAGATCGTGTTGCGAGGGCTTAACCCCGACTTTACCCTGGTAAAGCTTAACGGAATGCCAGTGCTTGCCAATAATGATTCGCCAATGGATAGTCGCTTGCAGAAACATCGGGACCGCTCTTTCGACATGAATCTGTTTGCCACAGAGTTATTTAGTGAAATTCAGGTCATAAAAAGTTACACCGCTGATCAACCAAGCGGTGCTCTGGCAGGTATAGCAGCCCTGCAAACGGCCCATCCGTTCGACACGCCAGGCCTGCGCTGGTCATTTACACAACAGGTAGGCACTAACCAATATGCCGGTGGTATAGCACCGCGTTTATCCGGCATGCTGTCATCAACTCGAGGTAACTGGGGAGCGCTGCTGTCAGTGTCTTATGGCAGCCAACAATCGAGGGAAGTGGGAGCAAATACGTTTCGCTGGCGCAAAACTCCCCCTGATGGGGCCGACATATCGGCACTTCCCACCGACATTCAACAAGCCTGGCAGGGCCAGCAATTATGGATCCCCCGGGGAAACCGTTATTCAGTTTGGCAAAGTAATATGCAACGACTGGGCATTGGTGCATCGCTGGAATATCTGACCCACCAAAGTCATATTACCTTTGACTGGCTTTATGGCGAATTTAGCGGCGAACGACGGGAAAACCATCTTTACCCTCGTGGGTATAATTCAACGCCGATTATTGAAGGTCAAACGCATGTAACAGGCGCACAGGTTAACCAGCAAAATGAGCTCATTTACGCCAGTTACCAAAACGCAAGGGTTGGCACCGAAAGTCGTGTCCAGAAAGTCGCCACTCATTACCAGCAGTGGGTCGTAAATACCGAGCACCGTATTAATAGTTTACTATCGGGCACGGGCACTTTTGGAGTAGAGCAAGCCAGTTATGAAATGCCTCTTAGTATTAAGGCTTACATGCGGGGCAGCAGTGACATTACCGTTGATTACCGTAGCGATTACCATTTTCCTGATATTGCCTACGCTGACGATTTAACTACCCCGTCATTCTGGAAAATGAACGAACTCGATAGTGAAAAGTATCTCGCAAGAACCCTCTTTTCCAATGCCCGGTATCAGTTGGATTATACCCACAATGCTCACTCTGAATGGACTTTGGGCATTGACCTGACCCACTTTAAAAATTCGTTAAACTATACCAACATTCAGGATATTTTACTGGCTGAGTGGACAACATCATCAGTTTTAAATCATGTTCCAGAAGGCTCGTCTTATATTCTGCACGCTCATCCTAAGCTTAACTGGCTGGCACTAAATCCCCAATCGGTCTTCGCATATTTTGCTGTACCGCAGTCTCCTGACGCCATAGCGTTTTCCCCTTTTATCAAGCCAGACAATCAGATATCACAAAACAACTTAATAAGAGAAGTGCAGGCCGCCGGGTTTGTCCAGTATAGGTGGCAGCATAAGCAGTGGGAACTTATCAGCGGCTTGAGGACAGAACAAGACCTCACCCGTATTCATTTTTCTGACACTCCTACGGAATACAATGAACTAAGCCAAATGAACTGGTTACCC
>NZ_JBLBUE010000236.1:0-4081 GCF_047290655.1 Alteromonas sp. AMM-1
GAAACGATTAGCGACATGCAAGAACAAGCTCAAGCGTTGTTATCTAAACTGGATTCTGCGTAATGAAAAAATCAGCATTACCCACCAAGATGTGCCCGGTGTGCCAACGACCATTCAGTTGGCGAAAAAAATGGGAGCGCGATTGGGAGAACGTGAAATATTGCTCCAAGCGCTGTAGCGGTATGCGCAAAACTGAGGCGCTGTAGATTCATTTTTACATCAATCATAATCCGCTATTTCTGTAAGTGTGAATATAGCGCAGACCACACCCTTTCCTTGAATGCCCACCACCATGATGACCGCATATTTTTTAGTACTTGAACAGGTTGAAATCAGGTAGTTACTTTATGTTTGGCGGCCAGTCGCATTTGTAGAAAAAATCATTAATAACAATGCTGTAGACATATGGTCTAAAATAAATCTTGATTTATAGACGACTGGTCTATAATAATTAAAAAAAGCGTTATGATTGAGATGTTGCAATGACCATAGCAAAACGGGGACGCCCACCTAAACAAGCCAGATGCTTCGATGATACCAAGCAGGCATTGCTGCTTACCGGCATGGCCATTCTTACTGAGCGCGGTTTTAATACCGTAGGAATTGATTACATATTAAAGCGAGTAGGCGTGCCCAAAGGCTCGTTTTATCACTATTTTAAAAGCAAGGACGATTTTGGGCTGCAGGTTATCGCGCATTACGACCAGTATTTTTGTGCCAAGTTGAAGCGTTGTTTTAACAGTGAACCTGAAACACCGGTTGAGGGAATAAAGCGCTTTATTGAAGAAGCGGTGGAGGGTATGCAGAAATACCGCTTTACCCGTGGCTGTCTTATTGGCAATTTTGGACAGGAAATGCCCATTTTGGCGGAAGCGTTCAAACAGCCACTGGCAGACTGCCTGCAACACTGGACTGCATTGTTGTCGGCAACGCTCAAACAGGCACAAGATCTCGGTCAGATTGCAACTGAAATAGATTGCCAGGAGCAAGCTGAATTTTTTTGGATTGGCTGGGAAGGTGCCATTTTAAGCGCAAAGGTCATGCAATCTGACGTTCCCATGCGTAAATTTGCCACCGTATTTTTAGCCCGACTAACCTGAATCCGAACCAGACAACATGTCTATTACTATCCTAAACATCCCCTACAAATCCTAAACAGGAGGCACTATGTTTAATGCTGTTTATATATCCAAAGACGACAATGGTTATCACGCAGATATTGCTGCGCTGGAGGATACGGCGTTACCTGATGAAGACGTTATCATAGAAGTACATTACAGTACGCTGAATTACAAGGATGCCTTAGCAATAACCGGTAAGAGTCCGGTAGTGAGAACATTCCCTATGGTTGCCGGTATCGATCTGGCAGGCACAGTGCTTTCAAGTCGCTCTGCGAAATTCAATCCTGGAGACAACGTATTGGTTAATGGCTGGGGCCTGGGAGAGCAATACTGGGGTGGTCTTGCGCAAAAAGCGGCTGTTAATTCAGCTTTCGTTCAGTTGTTACCTAATACTATTACACCCTATCATGCAATGAACGTAGGCACAGCGGGTTACACCGCTATGTTATGTGTTATGGCGCTGGAGTCACACAACATTACTCCAGACAAAGGAGAAATCCTGGTTACTGGTGCTAATGGCGGAGTCGGTACCACGGCAATTGCGATTCTAGCAAAGCTGGGGTACACCGTAGTTGCCTCTACTGGCCGTATGGAACAGGCTGATACACTGAAAGCCCTTGGTGCATCGGAAGTTATAAGCCGATCACAGTTCAGCGAGCCTGGTCGCCCACTGGCTAAAGAGCGATGGGCAGGTGTTGTTGACTCCGTGGGTAGCCATACGCTGGCTAATGCTTGTGCCTCAACAATGTCAGAAGGTGCAGTGGCAGCCTGCGGATTGGCGCAGGGCATGGACTTTCCTTCAACAGTAGCCCCCTTTATTTTGCGTGGTGTTAAGTTACTCGGTATAAACAGTGTCACCCAATCACTGGCAGTACGAGAGAAAGCCTGGGCAAGAATTGCAACCGATCTGCCACCCGAGAGCCTGGCCTTGATTACCCAAAATGCAGGCTTGGCAGAAGCACTAGCGATTGCCCCTGATTTTCTGTCTGGACAGGTACAGGGCAGAGTAGTTGTAGATGTAAATAAATAGCACTCAATTCTATCCTCATAGACAGGTTTATACTGTTATTTGGCACGATAGACTGGGTGTCGTGCCAATAGTTAATACTGTTAACACTGTGGAGGATGAAGTGAATTATTATTGTACAGTCATTTTTGGCTTAGCAATTACCTTGTCGATGCCGCCGATTGTTTTCGCATCTCCTGACCGCGAAAACATTGAAGTGATCACCGTAACCGGTGATCAATCAATTACGCAAATGCGTACTACGATAAAACAAAAGCAAATTGAGTTTTACCAGGCTTACAACGCAGTAAATACCGATAAATACTTCGATATGATGTGCGATTATCGTGCCGACATTGGCAGTCACATTAAATCATTGGAATGCGAGCCACGCTACGTTCAGCGGATAAGGTCGGAACAGGTAAGAGACAACATCCATGGCTTTAGGTTTTACCTTAATAAGGTCCCGTCTGAAACTGAGCTCACGCCATTATTACGGGCGCAACACGATAAAGCCGAAGCGCATATGGCAAAGTTAATTCAGGAATATCCTGAACTTACCAAAAAGTGGAATGATTTGTTAGTCGCGTTATATCGCTATGAAAGCCACAAAGCATTGAAAAATTCCAGTGACTAATTTAGTTAAGCTATTGAAATGATATGGAGAATCCAGTGAAAACAACTCTTTTAACCGCTTTAATCGCAGTATTCAGTATATCGACTTTTGCCAATGCCTCACCTGCGCAGGACGATGTTGAAGTTATTACCGTCACGGGTGACCAATCTCTGGTGCAAATGCGCAGTGCAGTTAAGAAAAAGCGACTCGAATTTTTCGAAGCTTATAATGCCATTAATCCTGATAAGTACTTTGATATGTTGTGTGAATATCGTTCAACTATAGGTAGCAATATAAAACGTATGGAGTGCGAGCCACGATATGTAAGGCTAATCAGAGCAGAAAAAATTCAGGATAATTTTCAGGGCAGCGCTGTTAATTTTGCAATGATGCCCAATGACTCGGATTTAGCACCTTATCTTCGTGAAGAGCATGAGAAAGCAGAAGCGCATATGGCAAAGTTAATTCAGGAACACCCTGAGCTTACCAACAAGTGGAATGATTTACTGATAGCGGTATACCGTTACGAAAGCCAAAAGGCGCTGGAAAAAGACGAAGAATAAAAACAGCTGCCTCAGAAGCGTTACGCGTAACCATTCTGGCGATTTAATATTTCGCGTAACGCCAAATTTCAGACGAAAAATCAATGAATTGGATAATTTTTAAATTCAGTAAGTAACAACGACTCTATTATCGCGCTACCAGTAAAATAATTGCCAATTCGCAGGTTTTCGTTAGGTGCATGCTGGTTATTATCGCGATTGACCAAGGGCAATAACACCACCGGAATACCTAAACCTTCAGCGATACCTTCTGTTGGCACTGTTCCGCCCATGATAGGAATTTCGATAGGTGGCGTGTTCATGGATGCTTTTACCCAGGCTCCCACCGGAGAAGTAAGTGGGGTTTGCAAAGCTGCCGCCCCACCCAAATAGGTAACACTGGCCAGTTTTTGATACTGACTCCGCTCAAGCTCGGTTGGTTCGCCCTCGGTTAAATGAAAGCCCTGGCTTTTCATGAAGGTCTTAATCAGCTCTACCTGCCTTAAACCCGGTGTTGCAGTAACGGTGCGGATATCTATCCTGGCAGTAGCGTTTGCCGGTATCACCGTACGCGGTTTATTTGGGTCGGCGGCCACCATACTATTGATGTTCAGTGAGGGGTAAAGCAACGAGGTATAATAGTCGCTGTCGACTAACTTAACACTGCTTACACCCACATTTGTAGCTATTTGTTTATGATCAACAGGAATGGCTGCAATCGCTGATTTTTCGGCTTCGTTTATTACAATGCCGTCGTAATAGCGAGGAATAACCACCCGTCCATTACTTGATTTAA
>NZ_JBLBUE010000237.1:0-3967 GCF_047290655.1 Alteromonas sp. AMM-1
AAACATCGACACAATGGCGAAAAGAGGAAGAAATGCAGAGATAACAATGATCAGGCCCTGCGGTATTTGCTCCAGCCGTTTGAAAAAAGCGATAACAGATTTCATTCAAAATGGTCCAGCTTCAGAATATGTTCTTAGAATACAGATTCTAAAAATTGGATCAAGCACATTTGTTTAAATAATTTTTTACAACTTTGCCGTAATATTCTAACGTGAGAAAGTAACGGCACTGCCGTGATCATGCCCCGCCGGGATAAACCGGTGTTTATCTGCGGCGAAAAACGCTATTATTCAGGGCATAAAATGACGTTAAATTGTTAATTGGAATACCCGTTTGAGTACAGATACTACTGAATTTCACAGGGAACCGAAGCAGAGTCGAAGCCGGGCTTCTCTGGAGCGCTTGCTTCGGGCCGCCGCAGACTTATTAATCGAAAAAGGTTACGCAGAATTTACGCTTCAGGAAGTGAGTAAGCGTGCGAATGTTTCCATCGGTTCTATCTATAACCGCTTTAACAGCAAAGAGAACCTGATCCGTCAGGTTCAGCGCAACGAACTCGAAGCGCTGGAAGTCGACTCGGCTGTGGCAATTAACATGATCCGCAGACAAAACCTGAAGCTCAGGCAACTGGTACCGGCGGTTATCCGTCAGTACGGTGATATCCTTCGCAAATATCAGGGAATTCTACGGCCGCTAATGGAAATTTCTGTGGTAGATGAAGTGGTGCGGGAAATTGGTAAACAACACGCCTGGCAAAATACCGAGGACTTTCTTAAGCTGCTTTTAGAATGCAAAGATGAAATTACTCAACCCGATCCAACCCGTGCCGTTCACCGTGGTTTTATGTATGCCTATTCTGCTTTATCCCGTTTTTTAGGGCTGGGTTTTGTAGATGCCACTAGCGGTGAAGAAGACTGGGACGAAATGCTGGAAGACTTGAGCGAAATCACACTGCATTACCTGCTCGGACACCCTGATAATATCCGTTAACCTGCAGACTGATTACCGGCAAAAACACTGCAAAGCGCGGTCTGTATGGTGATTACGGGGAAATGGTTGCGAAAGTGAACATAAGGGAAGTCCGCTTTCGCAACCGGTAAGTGTGACACGCAGGCCTGACGACCTTCACGACTCAACTGGAAAGATAAGCTTATGGTCACGGTAACACTGTGACTAAAATTCCGGCTGATTAAAAATTGATTCTATAAATAGCTTCAATTGAAAAATCGAATGTTAATTCTATTTTTAATTTTCTTAAAGTGACACCGCTTTTAAAGCCAGTAAGATCAACACCCCGCCAGTGACTTTATCAATCATGCCTGCTTTCGCCTGAATCCGTTGTACTACCGCCTGACTGGACATCACCACGGCAACCAGCGTGTACCACAGTCCATCAATTAATGCAGGGGTTGCAACGATAACCGCTGTTTCCGCCATGTTGCCGGCCACACCAATAAACTGACTGAACAGGGCAATAAAAAAAGTGCGATTTTAGGGTTAAACAATGATATTGCCAGGCCATCCCCTGCTGCTGCCAGCGCAGAGACTTTTTTGCCAGACTGCAATTGCGCCTGAATACCGCCCTTCGACATCAGCGATTTTACGCCAAGATAGGCCAGATACCCGGCTCCCAGCCAGGTGAGTGCTTTAAACAACACCGGTGAATGTTGCAGTAACACGGCCAATCCTGAACTGGTTAATAACGCATAGAAGAAAACACCCGACGCATGGGCCCATGCAGTACAAAGCCCGTTAAAACGCCCGCCGGACAGTGCATGTTTAGTCACAACTGCCAGAATCGGACCAGGAGACATGGCTACCAACAAACAAACAGAAAATAAGGTGAAAAATACAACGATGGTCATGATGCCCCTCCAATTTCCTGCATTGTAGAAGCATCACAAGCATAACTGGAAATCATAAGACATCATTACAGCTATGATTTAGAGTAATACCGAAAATCAATTAAAGTTGGATTGAGCTTTCGCAATGGGCAATAGCGTCTTTTACCTGCTCCCGCGCCCATTTATGTCTGATGTCGTTATCATATTTTGGATGCCAGATAAGCCAGTACTGATTTTCTTCAACGTTGAAAGGCAGTGGTTTATACACAATATTCCAGCTGTCCCCCAAACTCTCAGCAATGTGCTCTGGCATCACCATTAGCCCGTCGAATACTTGCAAATGGCTCAGTGCCGCATTGAAGAAGGGCACCCGTAAATGAACCCGGCGCTGTGAGTCTTGCTGCCGCAGAATGTCATCAACAAAGGTATCTTTGTCAGCCCCACCGGTAATTTTAATATGCGGATAAGCAATCAGTTCATTCACGGTGACATGCTTTTTTGAAGCCAGTGGATGTGACTGGTGCATCACCAGCACCGAATGGTCCGCGCCAATGCGGATACCAGAAATGCCGTCCGGTTTATGCGGCAACATGGTGGAAGCGATATCAATATTGAGTTCGTGGAGCCGGTGAATATATTCGGGCTCCCACAATCGCAAGCTCACCGCCAGATTTGGCGCCTGCTTACTGAGCCGCTTGCATACGTCCGGCATGACATACTGGGCAACATAATCACTCGACGACAGCACCAGCTCGCCAAACCAGTTTTCAGGGTCGAATACGGTTTCAGCCAACAGCAAATCGAAATCGTCCATTAGCGTGTCGAGCTTCGCTTTCAGCATTTCGGCTTTGGGCGTGAGGATCAGCTGGTTGCCATTTCGCACCAGCAACTCGTCCTGCCAGATATCCCGAAGCTGTGCTAACTGCCTGCTCACCGCTGACTGGGTGATATGAAGACGTTGCGCTGCTTTGCTCACATGAGCTTCCTGCAACAATACGTGTAACGTGCGAAGCAAGTTGAGGTTGGTATTTCTGAGCATTTGTGTGTTCCCGTTTCAGTTAAAACGAAGTTATCCCAACCACTGATTCAGCACCACGTGGGTTTTTATTTTGATGATGTCGTCGATGGTATCGATATGCTCACGGATTTCATGTAGCCGGCGCATGGTGTCTGCTTTTATCAGCACAATCAGGTCACACTCGCCGGTAACACCGTAGCACGACACTACTTCAGGAATGGCGCGAAAATAGGGCACCACATCCGCGCACCGTGCCCGCTTATGCTGGATTTCAAGATAAGCGGCAACGCCTTCTTTTTGCGATTCCGACAACATAACCTGATAGCCGCGGATCACATTGTTCGATTCCAGCTTCTTAATCCGTTCTGTGACGGCGGAACGTGACAGGCCCACTTCATCAGCAATCGCTGAAATACTGGCCCGGGCATTTTGCCGGAGCTGAGCTAGAATAGCCTGATCGAATTTGTCCATCGTGATTCCGTCATTTTGCAGGTAAAAAGCCTTTCTGCCGTCAAAGTGACGGCAACAACGCGCTGAATGCACGCAAAGTAACACGTTATGAAGCGCAAAAACGCAGTATATTACGCAATTCAAATTAACGCAGTACGATTGGGTTTGTTTATCACCATGCACGATGCAAATAACAAAATTGGACGCTGGCAGGGCGCAGGGCTGCTGACCACCACTTTGCTGGGTACCAGCGTATTTATTCTGCCACAGATGACCATCAACACCGCTGGCCACTGGGCGATGATCAGCTGGCTTGTATTAACGGTAGCGATTCTGCCCGTTGCCATGGTGTTTGCTAAACTCTCTTCCCGCTACCCTCATGCGGGCGGCCCGGCCTATTTTGTTGAAAAGGCGTTTGGCAAATCTGCAGGCAGAACCATTGGTTTGTTGTTTTTGTTTGTGGTGCCTATTGGCGCGCCTGCTGCCATCATTATGACGTACTGGTTTATCGAAACGCTGTTTGGTCTCTCACCGGACTGGGCGCTGCCCGTTCAACTGGGCATTATCGCGCTGCTGTTTGCGCTTAATTACCGGGGTATTCAGTTTTCTTCGACCCTACAGCTCATGCTCACACTCGTTATTACTCTTGTAGTT
>NZ_JBLBUE010000238.1:0-3955 GCF_047290655.1 Alteromonas sp. AMM-1
AATACTTAAAGACAAATGGAAAAGTACGGTTCAAAAACTCGCAATATAAAATTGAACGAATAGTTAGCCACCCTTTGTGGGAAGATAAAAAATTTCCGAACGATATCGCTCTTGTCCGATTGTCTAAGCCAATCAAGTCTGCAACGATTGCTAAACTATATACGTCTAGCGACGAGGTTGGGAAAATTGCAACTTTTATTGGTCGTGGCGATCACGGTAATGGTCTTAACGGAATATCTGGCGCAGATGGCCAAATTAGATTGGCCAAGAATCAAGTCGATAACGCGGAAGGTCAATGGGTAAGATTTACTTTCGAACAAGGAGATGATGCTCTGCCTTTAGAAGGAATAAGTGGCCCCGGAGACTCAGGCGGACCTGCTTATATAAATTTCGAAGGGCAACTATTTATCATTGGTGTTAGTTCATGGCAGAACGCGGAGCCGACTGAATGGGAAGAGGCTAGATATGGAGTTATCGAAAACTATTCAAGAATTTCACACTTTCAAACGTGGATTAAACAGACAATTGCGGATGGGGTCCTCTAGCAAGACGCTAAACACGTTCACTTCGTTCACTGGGACAGCAACACAGCGGCGCTTCGCGATTATGCCGCTACGTCACTGCCCGTTAGCTTAGCATTAGGCAAAAATGTATAGAGTTCTGATACTTTTTTTAGTAGTGGTAAATTTTGAGAGCTTGGCGTGCAGAGTTCCCAATAGCAGTCTCGCACTTAATCACCTTATTAAAGTTAGTTTTGGAAAATCGAGAGATGATTTTACGGTTGAACTTCCCATTCAAGTGGGAAACTTCGGGAGGCCGACTGCTTATTTGAAATATAGACCTGAAAAATTGGAGATGGATGGATCTCAATTTACCTCGGTTATCGATCTCAGCGAGATGTATGAAAAACTATTGGGCAGTTTTACTGTCCCGGATCGAGTTTCATTTGTTCCGTATTTGGAAGTTTATTGGCCATCCCCAGCGAGTGAAGGCTGTGGAGCAGTAGGTTACGTCAATATAAGGAAATTACCTTAGTATGCCTAACAAGTTGCGTCAGTTAGCCTTGAGCAACGCGGTTGGAACAAATACTCGCTGGGCTCGCATTTGCCACTTCGCAAAGCGATGATATCCACTTCAGTAAAATTACTAGCTCTACAGTGAGCTTGGTGGACTATTTCGAAACGTCCGCGTCTGAACAAAAGCACCAGTCAAAGCATTGCTTGAGCTCAACAGCTACCCTCAGCCAGTTCGAGTCGGCAGCAGTTCACATAAAGCGATTTATCAATAACACCTGACTTCGGGTATACTCCCGTTTCTTTTTCATTCTCTGCGGGTACCGCGACAGTCAGGACAGGTAATAATGAGTTCAGATCAGGCGAAACGTCTTAATAAATACATTAGTGACACAGGCTTTTGCTCGCGCAGAGAAGCCGACAAGCTGATAGAACAAAAGCGGGTCACGATTAACGACAAGCAACCTGAACTAGGCACCAAAGTGAACCCCGGCGACAAGGTAAAAGTTGACGGCAAAGTCATTGGCGCGGTTGCACAAGACAAGTCTGATCGGGTTTATATTGTGTATAACAAACCCATCGGCATTACCTGCACTACAGAGCGTCATGTGAAAGGCAATATCATTGATGCCATTAATCACAAAGAGCGCATCTTCCCTATTGGCCGCCTGGACAAACCCTCGGAAGGCCTCATTCTGCTCACCAGCGACGGTGACATCGTGAATAAAATTTTGCGCGCTGAAAATGCCCACGACAAGGAATACGAAGTTACCGTTAATCAACCCATCAGCCCGCGCTTTTTGCAGAAAATGGCAAAAGGGGTGCCCATTTTAGGCACGGTAACCAAACCCTGTACCTTAAAGCCCAAAGGCAAATTTGGTTTTAATATTATTCTTACCCAGGGATTGAATCGCCAGATCCGTCGTATGTGTGAGTTTTTAGGCTACGAAGTCACTAAGCTGAAGCGCACTCGCATAATGCACATTACGTTAGGCAATTTACGTCCTGGTCAGTGGCGCAACCTCACGGAGCAGGAATTAAATGCGTTGAATGCTGCTGTTCGGCATTCCAGTAAAACCGCGGTTGAGTAATGCCTTAACTGCACCAGCCATGTTTCTACCCGTTGTTCAGGAATTGTCATGACCGGTGAATTAGCCGCCATTACCACAGCATTGTGTTGGGCCATTGCGGCCAGGTTGTTTCGATTATTAGGCCGTTCATTCTCGCCATTAGCGATGAATTTCTGGAAGGGCTTTATTGCCATTGTTGTGCTGAGTGCTATTACTCATTTTTTGTTGCCATCAGTGAGCTTAACGTGGTCGGTTTGGGGATGGTTATTGCTAAGCGGGGCCATTGGTATTGGCCTGGGCGATACGTTTTTCTTTCAGGCACTGAATAAGATTGGCGATGCGCAAACGATGCTGGTGGCGGAAACCCTGGCGCCTATATTTACCGCGTTGCTGGCGATGGCCTGGATTGGCGAATGGTTAAGCTGGCAACAGTGGCTGGGTATTGCAATAGTGATCCTGTCGGTAGACATGATTGTTAAATTACAAAAGCGCGCTACCCTGGCACTCTTTTCCGTGTCTGGATATGTGTTGGCTGCGCTTGCTGCACTGTGTCAGGCCGTTGGGGCGGTAATCAGCAGGGACATGCTGGTAAGTGTTGAGCTGGATGCTTTTCACGCCAGTCAAATACGCCTGTTCGGTGGCATCGCCATTATTACGGTACTTATGTTGGTTTTTAAGCAGCGCTGGTTGCCGAATACGCCAAATCGCCTGCGTACCTGGATGGTATTCGGGTTAACCGCCCTGGTTGGCACCGTGCTGGCAATTTACCTGCAAATGGTGGCCTTTTCGGCTACCAAAGCTGCGGTGGTACAAACCTTATTTGCCAGTAGCGTGGTGCTGTCGCTAGGCATTGCCTGGGCAACCGGTGAACGGGTTGGCCGCCCTACGTTTATCTGGTCGCTGGTTGCGCTCACTGGCGTAGCTATTTTAGTGTGGTTAGCGTAAATTCTACGCAACTGTGACTTGCTGAGGGTAAATAAATGGACGTAACCAATTTGTGGGCTTTTGTGCTGTCGTGTCTGTTGCTGAATATCCTGCCAGGACCTGATTCACTTTATATTATTGCGCGCGCAGCAAGTCAGGGCGCAAAAGCCGGTATTGTGGCTACGCTGGGTATAATTAGTGGTGTGAGTGTACATATACTTGGCGCAGCCGTGGGATTAGGGGCGTTGCTTGCCACATCAGCCTGGGCATTTACTGCCGTGAAGCTGGCGGGTTGTTTGTATTTATTATATCTGGGCATCAGCTTGCTGGTTGCAAAGCGAGATAATATCGACACAGTAGAAAAGCCCCATGTGAAGCCCGCCAGTTTTCGGCGAATCTACACCGGCGGTGTACTTACCAACGTACTAAACCCAAAAGTGGCATTGTTCTTCCTGGCCTTCGTGCCGCAGTTTATTCCGGCTGATGTAGTAAATAAAACGCAGGCGTTCATATCGCTGGGTGGCATATTTGTTTTTACCGGTACCCTTTGGTGCATTTTGCTGGCGCTGGCTACGGCCTTCATGCGAACTAAACTGGGTGGCGTAAAAGGATTAGGTTTCTGGTTAAACAAAGCGGCAGGCGGGTTGTTTGTGTATTTTGGTGTGAAGCTTGGGCTGGCAAGCGCTTAAAGGCCTGAGATTGCCGTTAACCACTACCATTCGCATGGCTTTTTGACCTGCCTGGCAACGATTTTCGCGATTGCAGACGGTTTTACGCGTTATCACCGAATAATTCTTGTGCGGCCAGATATTCACCTATATAATGCGCGCCCTTACAGCCAACTAAATCAAGTTCCTTGTCTCCATGCAGCCGGCTGTTCTGTCGAGACTACAACCGTAAGGAGCGTTTAATGCGTCATTACGAAATCGTATTTATGGTTCACCCTGA
>NZ_JBLBUE010000239.1:0-3929 GCF_047290655.1 Alteromonas sp. AMM-1
AACAACCAAAATCAATCAAAACTCACCCATAATCCGTCGAATAATCAAGTACATTAACCCTGTTGAACATGGCGTAAAGATTGCTGTAGTCCAACTTTCAAGGAAGCCATAAGTTAAGGACACAATTTATGCTCTCATTGTTAAGATTCCCTGGCATTATTTTAATTAATGCTTTCGGGCTTAAACAAGCCGCCGTATTTGCCGTGATATTTAATTTGGCAGGTTATGGTTTTATTCTTCTTAATCCTTTGGATACCCTGGCTTTTCCACTTTCATGTGCAGCGCTAATGACCTGGCTGGTGCTGTCTATGTTGCTGTTGTTAGTGAATGAAATTGACATCATTGACACCCTGCTTGCTGAAGTGAAAAACGATCAGCAAGGTTACCAGAACCTGGTAGAGAATCCGTCAATTCTCACTCAACATGTGAAATCGGTTTTTGACATATTAAAAGAAGTCGCCAGACAACGTGATAAATTCGCAGAACATTTTTCAGAAATGAAATATTCATCTGAACAAATGATTCAATCGGCGGTAAAGGTTGCCGACAATGCGACATCACAGTCTGCCGCTACTGAGTCTACGGCAGCAGCAGTAAATGAACTCACCGCGTCACTCAATGAGATAGTTGAGAAGTTTAATCAGGTAAACGATGCTGCATTACAGGCATCCAATCTGGCACAACAAGGTCATAGTTATATGGATAGCCTGGTGAATGATGTGGAACACGTGGGTAAAGACGTTGATGCCACTCACAGTGCCATTACCACGTTGGGGCAATCTATAGAAACGGTACTGTCCCTCACTGCCACTATTCAAAACATCGCTGAACAAACCAACCTGCTTGCGCTAAACGCGTCTATTGAAGCCGCTCGTGCCGGAGACATGGGCCGCGGATTTGCCGTGGTAGCCGATGAAGTGCGCAATCTGGCCTCTGAAAGCCGTCATTCTGCCGATACCATTAATCAGAGCATTGCAGAGCTGGATGCGCAACGAAAACTGGTTGCTAACAATATGCAGCGCGTAACACAACGCACTACAGACTGCCTGACCAAAGCTAAAGATGCAGCCGACATACTGGCTAATATAGAACTACAATCGGAACACTCTCGGAATCAGGTAATGGAGATCTCCGCTATTACCGAACAACAAAGCAAAGCAACAGAAGAAATTTCCCGCAGTATAGAACGCGTGGTTGAAGGTGCAGCGGCCAATGCAAACATAGCAAAAGAAACGTCAGCAGTGGCAGAATATCTGCGCACGTTGTCGGCCGGCTAGGAGGAAAGCGCATGAGTATGCTTATATTGGGAATGGTGTTGTTACTGATTGGCTTAATTGCCTTTCAATGGTTTCGCAGTCGGCGTTTGTTAAAACAGCGCCTTTACAATGCGCTGGAGTTAATCGGAAGTATCAAGAAAATTATCAGTTACACTCAAAAACACCGGGGGTTAACGGCGTCATATTTGCAAGGCAACCAATCTGTTCGCAATGAATTACTTGCCCTTAAACAACAGATTTCAGGCATTGCTGACCCGCTAAAACACAATGACATGCTAAAACGCGAGGAGCGTTGGGAGAGTTACCAGGATCACTGGAGCCGGTTAAAAGGCAATGCCGAAAGTCTCACGGTAGCCAGCAGTTTTCAACAGCACACCCATTTAATAGAAACCTTGCTTTACTTGCTTGAGGATGTGGCTGAAAACATTGAATTTGGAGGCGAACAACAAGCAACGCCTCAGATTCACTTTTTATGGCATGAATTTCCCAAAGTAATTGAATTTATTGGCCAAGCACGGGCTATTGGCGTTGCAGTGGCAACCAAAGGTGAATCTACTCAAATCGATAAGGTTAAACTGGGTTACCTTTACGAGAAAATTAATACCTTGAGTAGTCAGTCATTTGACCGCTTAACCTTACTACAGGCTGGTTCATCCATAGCGCAAATTGAGCAAGCCAAACAAGCGTGTCTGACACTCACAAAGACAATTCGGGAACAATTAATTAACGTGAGTAAAGTAACATTGACAAGCCAGGAGTACTTTAATCTGGCCAGTCACACTATGGATTTGTGCAATACCGTGTTAGATAACGAAATTAATGCTATAAAACACAATTATCGCTAAATTCGCTTCAGTAACAGACCAATTGTTTAGGGGCACATCATGTGCCCTTTTTGTTGAATTCGTTCATTTCAATAAGGATTTTCTTATCAAAAAGCTGCTCCCTTTGTTACTGCTAACGTCAGTCGTTACGGCATGTCACACGCTTAATTCAACGGAACGCATGCCTGCTCAATCCAACGGTAGTCGGGTAAACATTCCCTACAGCGAGGTGATTGCGCTTCCCTATTCGCGGTATAGCGCAGAAGTTGCCTATGGTGAAGATCCGCTGCAACGCATTTATGTGTGGCAGGCAGCCGGCAAGGCATCCGCGACCTTGGTGTTTATTCATGGCGGCTGTTGGTTAAATGCGTACGATTACACACACGGACAGGCAATGTTTACTTCTCTAGCCAATGCAGGCATCAATGTGTATGCCATTGAATACCGCCGTACGGGAGATGTCGGTGGTGGCTGGCCCGGCAGTACAGAAGATGTTATTTCAGCTACACATCAGGCTGTTAACCTGGCGAACTCCAACAACGCCAACGCCCCGGTTTATCTTGCAGGACACTCTGCAGGCGGGCATCTGGCTTTGTTAGCCGCGCAAGCTTTATCATTGCCGGTTAGAAAGGTTATTGGCCTGGCAGCTATTACACAACCGGAACTGTACGCGCGAGGCTCAAACAGTTGCGAAACCGCCACGCCACTGTTTTTTGATGGTACACCAGACGAACGCCCGGATGCATATAAAGAAGCGACACCCTCGATCGAAAATATCCCGTCTCCCGTAGTATTACTGCAAGGCACGGCAGATCAAATCGTGGATGAGCGACAAAGCCAGCTTCCAGGCGCTACCGTTGTAGTGGTGCCGGGAGCAGGTCATTTCGATTACCTACACTCTGAATCTCTTGCTTACCACACTTTGTTAAACATACTGTTAAACGGACAATAAGATGCTCGAAGAAGCCCGAAAACGGGACCAACTGGATCCACTGGCTGCATGCCGTAACGAATTTGATATACCTGCTAATTGTGTTTATCTGGATGGCAATTCATTAGGTGCCCTACCTAAAGCAGCCAGAAAAAGAGCGGCTGAAGTTGTTGAGCAACAATGGGGGCGAGACCTCATTACCAGTTGGAATAAACATGCCTGGATTAACCTGCCACAGCAGTGTGGTGCGCGAATTGCGCCGCTACTTGGCGCTAAGCCAAGTCAGGTTATTTGCTGCGATTCCATTTCGGTAAATTTATTTAAGGTGCTTTGTGGTGCGCTGGCAATGCAACCGGGCCGAACCAAAATTGTTACCACGGCCGATAATTTCCCAACGGACGTGTATATAGTGCAGGGAATTCATCAATTATTGGGCGAACAGCGCTGCCAACTCATTACTGTTAACGAATCCGACATTGAGTCGGCGTTAAACGATGATGTTGCCATATTACTGTTAACACAGGTAAATTTTCGCACCGGACACCTGCTTGATATGGCAAGGATAACGCATGCCGCTCATCAGCACGGTATACTCACAGTGTGGGATTTAGCCCACTCTGCAGGCGTAATACCCATAGAGTTGGCGCGGTGGCAGGTAGATTTTGCTATTGGCTGTACTTACAAATACCTCAATGGTGGACCAGGCGCACCGGCATTCATGTATGTAGCTGAACGTCATAGTAATGCGTTTATTCAGCCCATAACCGGCTGGATGGGCCATGCTACTCCATTCACGTTTAGTGGGGGTTATACTCCACACGAGAGTGTTACGCAAAGTTTGGCTGGCACCCCACCTGTTATCTCCATGTCAGTTTTGCATGCTGCGCTGGAAATGTG